>JBGTNK010000305.1:0-6904 GCA_041743125.1 Chitinophagaceae bacterium | reverse complement strand
ACATGATCATTGTTATTCGATTTAACAGAACCGGTATTCAACAATTTGGGTTTTCTTGTAGCCAGATCGAAAGTATAAATAAGCCCTTTTGAATCATTATAAATAAGCGTTTTTCCATCAGGTGTCCAGTTAGGAGCCTGGATGGAGTGGGGAACCTGGTAAATGACTTCCCGCTTGCCGGAGGCTACTTCCAGAATTTCAAGGTTACTGCCCAGGATCATGGGGGTTCTGTTATCTGCAACGCCATTAAAGGGAACGGAGATACTTACATTACTGAACACTCCTGTTTCAAGAACATCAGCGTCGTGAGAGCCAACAAAAAGCCCCACATATACTTCATCGCCCAGGTCGATATTAGAAACAGTATCTGTAACAAATGTTTCTCCTGCTTTAGCTGCCCGCATGATGTATTGATTTCCTTTTCTTTCCAATTGCAGAATATTGGCATGCGTCATTTTTAGTTTTTGCTCAAGAGTAGGAGCTCCGGCTGTTTTCCTGTACTGCAGGGAGGTTAATCCATCACCATGCTCTACCGCGTTCACATGTGCTGAATTTCCATCCAGACTTTTGCGAACCATCCAACCCACTTTTTTGTGTATGGAAACCCAGGGGCCTACAAATTCGGCGCGGCTATGCAGGATGAAATCTCCCTTCATTTTTTTATAAACAAACTGAAACTCATCATGATCACCCCATACATTATAACCGGCACCTGTGATCACATATTGCTGAGTTTGGGGAATATAAACGGCATGCCCTTTTTTAACACCAGTGCCCACATCGCTGTTATTTTCAAAAATGCCCACCGGATTTTTTTGAGAGAAGGCCGGATGGCAAATGATGATCATTAAAACAAAAAGGATTTTCCTTGACAAGCAATTTTTTGGCATAACTGGTATTAATTTAAACACTAATTAAAAAATAAATCAACTGAAGGGATAGCAGCTTTATGCCGTTCAGTCTTTTTGACAATCCTTCAAACATCCGGAGTACTCCAGATATTTCCTTTTAAAGGCTTTGCAAATCTAGCCTAACACTGATCTCCCACGAGTTCTGGTACTACATCATTACTACATCAACTTTATCAACAGCCTGAAAAATCGCTTTTTTACCTACATTACAACTACATCAAGCCAAAATTCCCGGTTTTCGGTTTGTCATATTTAGAGATAAGAGTTGTAAAATAATGTTGATAAATTGCATGTCCTGGTAATAATTGCCAGAATAGCAGATAATAAAAGAATAGATTTTTTTGGTAGGAAGTTGATTAAAATGAAATGCTGGATCTGTTCATGTAATTAAGTCATGACATCAATCAATATCAAATGCAGCTTGCCTGTGATGCAGGAGAGTTTTAGGATTTGCCGCACATGTTTATATTCGTATCATTGAAATTGCTGTTGTATGAGAGAATTTGGAGTATTGTTTTTTCTTATTGTAATTAATTTTCACAGTTTCGGACAAAATAATATAGGGATACCGGATATTATTAACTACCGCCAGGGTATTTATAATGCCGGTACAGGAAACCGCGATATTGTCCAGGATAAAAATGGTATTCTTTATTTTGCCAATGATGAGGGTCTTTTGAGTTTTGACGGCACGTTCTGGAAATTATATCCTTTGCCCAACAAAACAAGAATGAGATCTTTAAGTATTGGAGCCGATAATAAAATTTATGTTGGCGGGCAGGATGACCTGGGCTATTTTTCCCCGGACCAAAAAGGAGAATTGATTTTTACTTCTCTTAAATCACTGCTGCCCGAAAAAAATCATTCATTTACCGATATCTGGAATATTGTTTCCTGGAATAAGGATATTTTCTTCAGATCAAAAGGAGATATTTTCAGGTTTAGCAATAATGCCCTTACTATTTATCCGGCCCAAACGGAATGGGAATTTTTAGGATTAAGCAATAACAAGCTAATTGCCCAGGATACAAAAAATGGTTTGCATACATTTTCCGGAGCTGTTTGGGAGCCGTTGGGCACAACCGCTATTCTTCCTGCGGGAGCCATTGTTACTTCATTTATACCTTTTGGAAAAGATAGTTCACTGGTAAGTACACTAAAGAATGGAATATTTGTATTATCCGGAGACCAGATTTCAGAATTTAAAATTAGCGGAGTAAACCCTCTTTTAAATGAACGCATTCTTTGCATGGTACCGGTGGATGCTGCATCGGTGGCTATAGGAACCCAGGTACAGGGATGTTATATTGTAAGTTACAAAGGAGAGATCATTCAAAAATTTTCGCGGAATGAGGGTATGCAGAATAATAATGTGCTAAGTATGCTGATCGACAATAACCGTAATTTATGGATGGGGCTAGATAACGGAATTGATTTTTCCGCTTTTAACAACGCCATTAAACATATTTTTCATGATAAACTTAATGAAGGATCTGGATACTCATCCATCATAAATAATAATGTTTTTTATGCAGGCACTTCCACGGGTTTGTATAAACTGCCACTGGGCAGCCAGGAAGACTTAAGTTTCGTACAAGGAAAATTTCAACCCGTGCCCAGTATTACCTCTCCAACATGGGGTTTGTTTGAAATGAATGGAAATTTACTGGCCGCTACGCATGAAGGCATGTACCACGTTAAAAATAATAGTTCAATTCCCATCAACAATACCATGGGATATTGGTCTGTTCAGCCATTGTCAAATGTAATGCCCTCCTCAACTTTTGTTGCGGCCAACTATTATGGTCTTGATGTAATCCAGTATAAAGAAAACGGGTTTGTCTCCCTGGGTAATCTTGCCAACTTTAAAAATCCTTCCCGGTTTATTCAAATGGATAATAACCTGTCTCTCTGGATTGCCCATCCATACCGCGGTATTTATAAACTTGACATGAGTAACACGAGTAACCCGTCCATAAAAAATTACGACGAAAAGAACGGGTTGCCCTCAACTTATATATATCATTTGTCGAAAGTAAAAAACCAGGTACTGATAGCGAGCGGCCAGGGAGTATATGAATATAATAGAAGCACGGATATGTTTGAGAGATCATCTTTTTATACAAAACATTTTGCTAATGAAAATATCAGGTACATAAAAGAGGATAATGATGGAAATACCTGGTTTATACAGGGAAAAAATTTGGGTGTAGTGGATGTCTCGGGGCAAACTCCTCAAATTATTTACTTCCCGGAATTAAACGGAAAGATGGCTACAGGATTTGAACACGTATTTGCCTACAATAAATCAAATATTGTCGTTGGTTCTGAAAGAGGATTCTATCATATTAATTATGAACAATACAGGAAATATTTTCCCCGGGTGGCAGTTAACATCCGTTCGGTATCCTCTATATCCGAAAAGGATAGTCTTTTTTTTGGAGGATATTTTGGCCAGGTAAATGAGATTGCGGAGCAGGGAAAAAATTTCCTTCCGGTTATAAACTATAATCAAAATTCTGTTCACCTTGAATTTTCCGCACCCCTTTACCAGGTGCAATCAAACGTGGAATACAGTTATTTGTTAGAGGGTTTCGATAAAGGCTGGTCGGCCTGGTCAAAAAAATCTGAAAAAGATTATACCAATTTGCCTGCCGGCACTTTTACTTTTATGGTCAAAGCAAAAAGTAATTTAGGAAATGAATCAGCAGTAAAAACCTTTTCTTTTAAAGTATTACCACCCTGGTACCGGTCCTCCATCGCCTACATTGTTTACGGATTACTTCTTGCCAGCTTGTTGTATTATGTATACATCTGGCAAAAAAAGAAATTCCTTCGGCAGCAGCAAAACTATGAGGAAGAACAAAAGCGGCTGAAGTATCTGCACCAATTGGAGTTGGAAAAATCAGAAAAGGAAATTGTAAAACTCAAAAATGAAAAGTTGCAGGCAGAAATTGAACATAAAAATAAAGAGTTAGCATCTACAGCTATGCACCTGCTTCAAAAAGGAGAATTTCTGACCAAGATCAAGGAGGATCTTCTGCATATGAAAGGTGCGGTTGTAGAAAACGGCAGTTCAGGCGATGTGAAGAAAATATTGAAAAAACTGAGTGAAGAGGAAAAGGTGGATAAGGACTGGGAACAGTTTGCTACCTATTTCGATCAATTGCATCATGATTTTCTCAAAAAACTGAAAGAGCACTATCCTAACCTGAGTGCCAGCGAACTTAAATTATGTGCTTATTTACTGATGAATTTATCAAGTAAAGAAATTGCGCAGCTCATGAATATATCCGGAAGGGGAGTAGAGATCAGCCGGTACCGGTTAAGAAAAAAACTCCAGATTCCTACCGAAACCAACCTGTACAATTTCCTCCTGGAATTTTCCTCCTGAAAATTTTCAAAGATTTTGGTTAGATCGTAATAAGGAAGAAATTAGAAATTTATATTATGTATCATCATTATATTAAATCTGATCCTGTGTATTAAGAGTTATCGGGGTACTTCAATATCACCACATGGAGGAAATTGAAACTGAAATGGGGCTATTCTCCACATCAATACTACATCACAGTCTATTTCTAACCAGTTTTATCCAAGAAAAACTTTGTAAAATGCTAACTTTTCATAAAAATTGCTGATATGAAAAATGGAATCTTTTTTTACTTGGTTGGATTGTTGTTTTTGAACCTGCCCTTCTTGAGTGATGCAGCGCCTAATGAAGAACATAAGACACTGGCTATTGGCGCCCAGGCACCCAATTTCAGTTTGCCGGGTATTGACGGGAAAACTTATACGCTTGCTTCCTTTAAATCTGCTTCTGTTTTGGTTATTGTCTTTACCTGTAACCATTGCCCTACCGCCCAGGCTTATGAGGACAGGCTCATTCAAATGACCAAAGATTATAGTAAAAAAGGGGTCGTCATCGTTGCCATCTCACCAAACGATCCTCAATCGGTTAACTTAAATGAGCTGGGGTATACAGATTTGAGCGACTCATTTGAGGAAATGAAAATAAGGGCAAAGGAAAAAGGATATAATTTCCCTTACCTGTATGATGGAGAAAATCAAAACATTTCAAAAGCGTATGGGCCATCTACAACTCCCCATGTTTTTATTTTTGATAAAACAAGGAAGCTAAGCTACCAGGGCCGGATCGATGATACTGAAAACCCTGCTAAAACTCCCGGCAGCCTGGATACCCGTAATGCCATCGATGCGTTATTAAAAAATCAGCCCGTTGCAGTTACTACTACCAAGGTATTTGGGTGCTCAGTAAAATGGGCGGAGAAAAAAGAAGTTGTTCAAAAAGTATATACCAAGTGGGCAAGTGAACCCGTAAGCATGAATATGATAGATGAAGCCGGGTTAAAAGAACTGTTGAAGAACAAATCAGACAAATTGCGGTTGATCAACGTTTGGGCCACATGGTGTGGTCCCTGCATTACAGAGTTTCCTGATTTTGTAACGATCAACCGAATGTACCGGGGAAGAGATTTCGAATTTATCAGTGTGAGTGCAGATAATCCGGAAAAAGGAGATAAGGTGCTGAAATTTTTGCAAAAGCAGCAGGCGTCCAATGCTAATTACCTTTTTAGTGTAGATGATAAATACAAATTAATAGATATCATTGATCCTAAGTGGCAGGGAGCTCTTCCTTATACTATTCTGGTGGAACCGGGTGGTAAAATTGTATATGCAAAACAAGGAACTATTGATCCGGCGGAAATGAAGAGAACCATTGTTGATCATCCGATGATTGGGAGGTTTTATTAAACGATCTCTTATTTCATGGATGTAAGCGTTGGGTAAACCTGTGCAGTTGCACTAATAATCTGACATGTTTCTCAGACTCATTTTTGGAGTGTGACAACCAATGTGATTAGTTTGCCAAACATGGCTGCCTTAGTCCAAAAAATAGTTGTTGATGAGCGTTGCTATGAACGATTGTTTAACTCTTTGTTACCAGTTAATCATCTGCCGTATTCTTCAGTTTCATTAACAGATCATATGCTCCTTTAGTTACAAAGGTTTCATTAACCATGTTCTCCATGGCATTCATTTCAGTAAAACCATTTTCTGAATGTCCTGGTTTTATTTCTGTCATTTCAAACTGGTTATTGCCCCTGGCAATAAAAACGTATTGCTTGTTTTCAAAACGAACAATTGCATCATCGGGTAAAGCTTTTACGTTATTGCTTTTGACTTCAATGTCCGCATTCATAAATTTGCCTGGCAATAATGTTTTATCGTATTGCTCAAAATGGCAATGGACCTCCGCACTACTCTGATCCGATAAATTTTTGCTGACTAAAATAATGGTGCAGAGATATTTTTTTTCGGGCTGACTATTTGTATAGGCCATTAATTTTTGCCCTATAAAAAGCTTGTCTACATCTTTTTCAAAAATATTTAAAGCCAGGTGAATGTCAGTTGGATTTACCAGTTCGAACAGAACATCAGAAGGATTTACGTACTTGCCGATATTTACATTTACAGCGGAAACAAAACCATTGATAGGAGAAATAATGTTTATACTTTTTGAAATGGTATTAGCGCCGATTCTGCTGGGGTTTACTCCAACCAATTTTAATTTTTCTGCTAATGAATTAACCAGGATTTTTTGTGTCTCATAGGCAGCCCGGGTTTGTTCAAACACTTTATCACTGGTGGCTTTACTTTCATTCAATTCTTTTTGACGCTTATATTCGCTTTCATTAAAACTGAATTGTGCTTTGGCGGTCAGGTAATCCTGCTGCAACTGAATATATTGCTGGCCTTCCATTACTGCCAGAATTTCTCCTTTGCTTACGTGCATGCCTGCCAGTAGTTTGGTTGTCTTTAAGTATCCGCCCAATGGTACGCTGATAGAAACCATGTTTTGGGGCGGCACATCAATTTTGCCATTTACTTTTAACACAGATGAAATGGATTGTTCTTCCAATTTGCTGGTTTGGATACCTGCATTTTTGAGTTGTGCTTCTGAAAGAACA
>JBGTNK010000304.1:0-2953 GCA_041743125.1 Chitinophagaceae bacterium | reverse complement strand
AACTCATCACTCATAATTAAATTCAAATGAGTTTATCTTTGCCCGCATGGGTCATCTTGTTGTACCTTCCATACTTGCCTGCGATTTTGGTTATGTTGCCGATGCCGTAAAAATGTGTAATCAATCAGATGCCGATTGGATACATGTTGATGTAATGGATGGTGTGTTTGTTCCTAACATCAGCTTTGGATTGCCTTTGGTGGAAGCCATGAAAAAACATGCGGATATTCCGCTTGATGTACACCTCATGATCGTAGAACCTGAGAAATATATCATGGATTTTAAAAAGGCAGGCGCTGATAGAATCACCATACATATTGAAGCATGCATACACTTACATGCCGCAATCGAAAAAATAAGATCAGCAGGCGCAAAAGCGGGTATCGCTATTAATCCTCATACTCCTGTATCTGCCTTAGAAGAAATATTACCCTTTATTGACCTTGTGTGTTTAATGAGTGTGAACCCGGGCTTTGGCGGGCAAAAATATATTTCCACAACTTTGGCAAAATCAAAGAAATTGAAAGTTCTTATTAATGACATTAATGCAGATGTATTGATTGAGGCAGACGGCGGAGTAAAATTAGACAATGCCCAAGATGTACTTGATGCCGGTGCAGACATTTTGGTTTCAGGAAGTGGTATCTTTTCCGGTTCTCATCCGGTGGAAACCATCAGCAAGATGAAGAAACTCAACAGTAATACTATCTGAAAATTGAACCCGTTAATGAAGCTCATGCAGCGTTTGGCTTTCGTCCTCTTTTCTCTTTTTCTTTCCTTTTGCTGCAGGGCGCAAAACACGTTAGTTTACGGGGTGGTTTCCACAGGTAATAAAAAAGTAATCCCCAATGTAAATGTAATTATCGTTGATGAAGTGGGAGTCGGCACTTCCACAAATGATGATGGCAGTTACCTCATTGAATTACCAGGCGATGATAGCGTGGTTCTTGGTTTCTCCCATACCGGTTATCAGCCGGAGGTAAGAAAATTTTATCTGGCTAAAGGTAACAAGGTGAGGTTAGATATTGAGCTAACTCTTTTAGATGATCTGCTTAGGGATGTAGAGATTTTTGCTGATCGCCGCTACGAACTCATTACCCCAATATTAATAGAAGAGATCGCCTATATTCCTACCACCACTGATCCGTTGTTTGCGGCATTGAAACAATTGGGCGCTTCAAGCAACAATGAGCTTACCTCTCAGTATTCCGTGCGGGGTGGCAATTACGATGAAAACCTTGTGTATGTCAACGACTTTGAAATTTATCGTCCTTTATTAATTCGCTCAGGCCAGCAGGAAGGTTTGCCTTTTCCGAATTATAATCTTATCAGATCTGTGGCATTTTCGGCAGGCGGTTTTGAAGCAAGGTATGGCGATAAGCTCAGCAGTGTTCTTGATATTCAATACAAAAAACCAAAAGAGTTTGAAGCAGGGGCAAGCGCCAGTTTATTGGGCGCTTCATTTTACATGAATGATGGGAGCGATACCCAAAAAGTTTATTACCTGTTCGGCACAAGATATAAAACCAATCAATATTTACTAGGAGCTTTAAATACAAAAGGCCAATACAAGCCCGTGTTTTTAGATGGGCAGGGTGTATTGGGTTTTAAGCTTAATAAAAAATCTGATCTTGAAATACTCGCCAATTTTTCTTCCAACAGTTATGCATTTGTTCCTGAATCAAGGGTGACATCAACAGGGGTTGTAAATGATGTGTTGCGCCTGCAGGTTTTTTTTGAAGGGCAGGAAGTTGATGAGTTTGAAACAGGCTTTGGGGGAATTTCTTATCAATATAGGCCGAACAAATACACAGGTTTAAAAATTCTCGGCTCAGCATATAATTCTTACGAATCAGAAACCTTTGATGTAATCGGTGATTACTGGATCGGTGTTGTAGAGAGTAATCCCGGTGATGAAGATTTTAATGAAATTAAGTATGCATTGGGTGTAGGCACATTTCAAAACTTTGCCCGCAATTATTTGGATGCCTCTGTTCTCAATATTGGCCATGAAGGGTATCATCAAACAATTAATGGCATTCATTATTTACGATGGGGAGGAAGAGTGCAGTATGAAATTATTCATGATGAATTAAAAGAATGGGAACTGTTAGATTCAGCAGGATATTCCATCCCTTACACCGGTTCGGAAGTTACTATTCAGGAAGTGTTCAGAAGCAACGCCGATCTCCAATCGTTCCGTTATAATGCTTATGTGCAGGATTCTTACTCCCCTAAATGGAATAAAAACATTTCAATTACAGGAGGGGTAAGAGGAAGCTATTGGGATTTGAATAAGGAGATCACTCTATCGCCCCGTTTTCAATTTGCCTGGCAACCGGATTGGATCAATGAAAATGATTCCACACAGAAAGATATTGTTTTTAAAGCCGCTCTTGGTTTATATCATCAACCGCCATTTTACAGGGAGTTGCGCAACCTGGAAGGAGAGATCAATACAGATGTGCAATCTCAAAAATCTATTCATGCATTAATCGCCGCAGATTATAATTTCAGTGCATGGAATCGTGATTTTAAATTTATATCGGAAGTTTACTATAAATATTTATACGACCTTATTCCTTACGATATTGAAAATGTACGCATAAGGTATTTTGGAGATAACTCCGCCAAAGGCTATGCTGCCGGTATTGATTTCAGGTTGTTCGGTGAAATTGTTGAAGATGCTGATAGCTGGGTATCGCTTAGCTTACTGCGCACGCAGGAAGATGTGACTGGTGATTCCACCTTTAATGTTTTTTATGATGAAAACGGCTTTGTGGATAGCCTTGAAGCAGTCACTCAGGGGTATATTCCCCGCCCTACAGACCAGTTAGTGAATTTCGGAATGTTCTTTCAGGATTATATTCCGGGTAATAAAAATTTCAGGGTTCATTTAAATTTTTTGTTCGGAAGCGGTTTGCCATTCGGCCCTCCTGATAACCAATATTAC
>JBGTNK010000303.1:0-51704 GCA_041743125.1 Chitinophagaceae bacterium | reverse complement strand
AAGGTAAAGCAGGCATATAATAAGAACAAAGCATTGACTTTGCGAATGCTTCGTGAATTACAACCCGGAGATTTTGTAACACATATTGATCATGGAGTGGGTGTATTCAGTGGTCTGCAAAAAATGGAAGTCAATGGCCGGCTGCAGGAGGCGGTGAGGTTGATTTATAAGGACAGTGACATACTCTATGTCAATATTAACTCACTTCATAAGATCGCAAAATTTACGGGTAAAGAAGGAAGTGTTCCCAAAATAAATAAGTTGGGAAGTGATGTCTGGAATAAGTTGAAAGATAAAACCAAGACAAAAGTTAAAGAGATCGCTTTTGACCTGATAAAATTATATGCACAGAGAAAATCGCTGCCAGGATTTTCTCATGCTCCCGATAATTACATGCAAGCGGAGTTAGAAGCATCTTTTATATATGAGGACACACCCGACCAAAGCAGGGCAACTGCCGATGTGAAAAAGGATATGGAATCTGCTTCGCCCATGGACCGGCTTGTATGTGGCGATGTTGGTTTTGGAAAAACCGAAGTAGCTATTCGGGCCGCTTTCAAAACCTGCCTCGATGGAAAGCAGGCTGCTATTTTAGTCCCTACCACCATTCTTGCCTTTCAGCATTTTCAAACATTTAGTGAAAGACTAAAAGATTTCCCGGTTACTGTAGATTATATCAACCGGTTCAAATCGGCTAAAGAGAAAAAAGAAACATTAAAAAATTTAGAAGAGGGTAAAATTGACATCCTTATTGGTACCCATGGCATATTGGGAAAGGATGTAAAATTCAAAAACCTCGGTTTGCTGGTGATAGATGAAGAACAAAAATTTGGTGTAGGCCATAAAGAAAAAATAAAGACACTACGTACTTCGGTAGATTGTTTAACATTAACGGCTACCCCTATCCCCCGCACCCTGCAATTTTCTTTGATGGGAGCCAGGGATCTCAGTATTATTAATACAGCTCCACCCAACCGGCAGCCCATTCAAACAGAGATACAGGTATACAACGAAGATTTCATCAGGGAAGCGGTTTATTTTGAATCTGAGCGAGGCGGACAGGTTTTCGTTATCTATAACAGGATAAGCGGACTGGCTGAAATGGCATCAATTATTCAGGGATTATGTCCTGACCTGAGCATTGGTTATGCTCACGGTCAAATGGAAGGGCATGACCTTGAAAAAAGGATCTTTGATTTCATAGACAGGAAATATGATGTATTGGTATGTACAAATATTGTAGAAAGCGGCGTGGATATTCCAAACGTAAACACGATCATAATAAATAATGCTCACCAGTTTGGGTTAAGTGATCTTCATCAGTTGAGAGGAAGAGTGGGCAGAAGTAATAAAAAAGCCTTTTGTTATTTGCTGGCCCCTCCTATGAGCACCCTGCCTTCTGATTCAAGAAAAAGATTACAGACGCTGGAGCAACACAGTGAATTAGGAAGTGGATTCCAGATCGCGATGCGGGACCTGGATATCCGGGGTGCCGGCAATATGCTGGGCGGAGAACAAAGCGGGTTTATGGCGGACATAGGATTTGAAATTTATCAGAAGATCCTTAATGAAGCCATCCGGGAATTAAAGCGATCTGATTTTAAAGATCTTTTTAAAGAGGAGATTACCAAACAGGATGACTTTGTGCAAGATTGTACTATCGACACGGACCTGGAAATATTAATACCGGATGAATATGTTGAAAGTATAGCTGAAAGATTATCCTTATATCAACGATTAGATAATTGTGAAACCGAAGATGACCTTTTACTAATGCGGCAGGAATTGACCGATAGGTTTGGCAACCTGCCCCAACCTGTAGAAGACTTATTTATAACGGTAAGTTGCAGGAAGCTCGCCGTTGAATTAGGATTCGAAAAGATGTCTCTTAAGAGCAATATACTCCGCTGTTATTTTATAAACCGCCCTGACTCTCATTATTTTGAGTCTCCTCTTTTCAATAATATTCTAAATTTTCTGCAAACAGAGACCAATAGGGCAAGGCTCAAACAAAAAGGCAAATTATTTATGCTGATAGCCGAGCCAATGAATAGTATGAAGGAAATGTATCTCTTTTTAAAAGAAGTTCACCAGTATTGTTTCGCGAAAACAGAAGTAACGGCTTGATTTTTTTCTGATTGTTAATAAACCAGAACATCCACCAGTCTCATATTCCCGTAATTTGTTTTAATTTTATTGACTTATTTGCCACTTATGAGATTGAATCCGCCACCTTTGATCGCTGTGTTCCTTCTATGTTCAAGTTTTACTTTTGCCCAGGTTGTAAAACAAGTGCAAAAAGATGATGTTCATTATCGCTTATCCTTAAAAAGCGGTTCATTCATTCCTTCAAAAAATATTGCTGATACCTCGATCGCGGAATTAAATAAAAATATATTCAAACCCGGGTCAAAGTCTTTTGTCATCATTCAATTTGAAAATATTCCTTCCGCAACAGAAAAGGAACAATTAAAAAAGAGTGGAATTGAGCTTTTAGATTATATACCTAATAACGCTTATACAGCTACGGTCAGCGGATCTCTGCATCCAGAAACTCTTAATCTTTTAAGAACCAGGGCTATTGTGCAACTCACTCCCGCGCAAAAGATGGATCCCTCTCTTAGCGGTGAAGCATTGCCGGCATGGGCAATTAAGGTAGCCGGTTCGATTGATGTGTGGGTGAGTTTTCCTAAAACGTTTGCTTATGAATGGGTAACCTCGGAAATCAAGGCAAAAAATTTTGATATTGTATCTGCGGATTATAAAGACTATAACATAATCGTTCTGCGGTTAGCCACCAACAGGCTGAGTGAGCTGGCCTCCTTACCATTTATTGATTATGTGCAGGCGGCGCCAAAAGAAGCAGAGCCTCTGAATAATAACAGTACTACCCACTCGAGAGCCAAAATCTTAAATTCTTCTTTGCCGGGCGGAAGGAATCTTCGTGGTGAAGGTATTGTTGTGGGCGTGGGAGACCTTGCCAATCCATGGCAACATGTCGATTTTTCAAGCAGGTTTATTAACCGGTCGCAGGTTACCGGTTTGAATATATTTGGCGATGAGGGACACGGATTACATGTAATGGGAACAGTAGGCGGGGCGGGAATTGTAAGAGAGTTGAATACCGGGTATGCACCAAAATCAAAAATATTGGTGCAATTTTTTTCTAATATCCTTGCATTTGCTCCAGAGTATGTTCAGGATCATGGTATGGTTATCACCAATAATTCTTATGGCAGTCCCAATGGCTGTGCATCTTTTGGAGTATATGATCTTATTTCCCGTTTTCTTGACAGGCAGGCATTTCAATTACCCAACTTGCAGCATGTATTTGCCTCAGGCAATAGCGGTAATACAACATGCACTCCCTACCCTGCAACTTTTGGGAATGTATTAGGAGGATACCAATCATCTAAAAACACAATTTCTGTAGGTAACACCGACGGAGCCGGCAATTTGTATTTTTCCTCAAGCAAAGGCCCTGTAAAGGATGGGCGGATCAAGCCGGAGATAGTTGCACAAGGCACTACCATTGCCTCAACCTATCCCACCAACGGTTATAGAGGAATATTAGGTACAAGCCAGTCTGCACCTGCGGTAAGCGGGGGGCTGGCACTATTATATCAGCGATATAAACAATTAAATGGAGAGTTTAATCCTAAAAATGGATTGATGAAGGCCTTGCTTTGCAATGGCGCTACCGATAAAGGAAATCCTGGTCCAGATTTTAGTTATGGATTTGGTTGGATGAATCTTTTGCGGTCGGTAACAATGTTGGAAAAAGCAAATTACTTTAATACTTCTGTAAATAGTGGGGCCACAAATACGCATAGCATCTCTATCCCTGGCGGGTCTTCTATAGCTCAATTGAAGGTGATGCTTTACTGGAATGATTCTGCAGCAGCTTCCATGGCTGCAACTACCCTGGTAAATGATCTTGACCTGGAGGTAACAGATCCATCATCCACCATTCATTTTCCTCAATTATTAAATGTTAACCCGCCTAATGTAAATGATCCGGCGACAACTGGTGCCGACCACATCAATAATATTGAGCAGGTAGTGATTGATAACCCGGTGGCCGGGAATTATACTTTTTCGGTAAAGGGCACTACGATTCCTTCAGCCACACAACATGAATATTTCCTGGTATTTGATACTATCCCGGTTTCAACAACCCTCACTTACCCGGTGGGCGGAGAGCATTTGAGAGCGGCTGATGTGGTTTCAATTAGTTGGGATTCTTATGGTAACCCGGCTAATAATTTTACAATACGTTATTCTGTAGATAATGGAACGAACTGGATTGATGTTGCCGGTGGTACTACTGTGGCATCCAATCTAAGACTGCTGTCGTGGACTGTTCCTGCTGTTGCCGCTACCAGCCAGGCCAGGGTAAAGGTTATTCAAAACGGTACAGGTATAGAAAGCGTCAGCGAGCCATTTACTATCGTTGGAACTCCGGCCATTTCATTAGCCGCCGTTCAATGTGAAGGGTATATCGCCATCAACTGGACGGCGGTGACCGGGGCTACCGATTATGAAGTAATGTTGTTGCAGGGTGAAGAAATGGTTTCTGTGTCTACTACCACTGCTAACACCTATACCATTGCCGGTCTTTCAAAAGATTCATTGTATTGGTTTAGTGTAAGAGCAAGAGTAAATTCTATTCCCGGCAGAAGAGCTGATGCTCTTTCCCGCACCCCCAACAGCGGAACTTGTGCCGGTACTATATCTGATAAAGATCTTAAAATTGATGCCATTTTGGCCCCGGCATTATCCGGAAGAAAATTTACATCAACCGAACTTTCTGCTGCGCAAATAATTTCCATTCGCATCGAGAACCTGGATGATGCACCTACGGTGGGGAATATTCCCGTTGCTTATAAGATCGGAGCTAACCCGACAATTACGGAAACCATTATTGCGCCTAATATCCCGGCCCGCGGATTATTTACCTATTCTTTTTCAACAACTGCTGATCTTTCTGCCCTGGGTTCTTATGATCTTAAGGTAAGCGTATCCTATCCCGGGGATCCGGTTACAAGAAATGATACCATTCAAAAAGTTTATAAACAATTAGATAATCCGGTAATTGACCTCACTGCAGATTTTATTGATAACATAGAAGCAGCTTCGGTGCAAACATATAAATCACCCCAGGTTGGATTAGAAGGTCTGGACAGGTATGATTTTTTTTCCTCCAATTCATTTGGACAGCTTCGCACTTTTGTCAATTCCGGAATAGCTAATTCAGGAAGTAAGGCATTGACATTGGATGCAGACCGGTTTAATTCGGCCGGAACTTATGATACGCTAATTGGCACCTTCAACCTGCAGGGATATGATGTGGTGATGGATGATATCCGGCTCGACTTTAATTTTAAGCATCATGACCAGCAGTTCAATGATGCGAATAAGGTCTGGATAAGAGGGGATGATCAAAAACCCTGGATTGAGATCTATGACTTGTATAATAACCAGCTACAGGCGGGTGTATATAAAAAAGCTGCGGGGCTTGAATTGAGCGGGTTACTTGACTTAGGTGGTCAAGATTTTTCGTCCAGCTTCCAGGTACGCTGGGGCCAGTGGGGACAAAGTTTGGTGACAGACAATGAAAACGCAGCAGGTTATACTTTTGATGATATTCGCCTTTTTAAAGTATCAAATGATATTCACCTGGTGAGCATTGATACACCAGTAGTTGCCAGTTGCGGATTGGATAATGCAGTGCCTGTTAGAGTTTCTGTACGCAACACGGCCAGTTCTACTATATTCTCCATTCCAATTACCTACCAGATTGACAATAATACACCGGTGACAGAATCGATTTCGTCTATTCCCAAGGATGTTACACTAAGTTATACATTTACCGCCCTGGCTAACCTTTCTGCCTTGGGAAGTCACACGGTAAAAGTATGGGTAGCTCTGCCGGAAGATACCTATCATGAAAATGATACGGCTGTTATTGTTCTCATTAATTCTCCTGTAATAACAACTTATCCTTATTTGCAAAATTTTGAAGCCGGCGACGGTTCATGGCATGCGGGTGGCAAATTAAGTACATGGCAGTATGGAACTCCTGCCGCTACCAAGATAAATGGCGCGGCCAGCGGCAGTAAAGCCTGGAAAACAAGTCTCATTGGAAATCATAATGACCTGGAAAAATCTTATTTGTATTCTCCATGTTTTGATATTACAGGATTGGCAAAACCTATGTTGAGTATAAGTATTGCGCTTGACCTGGAAGACTGCGGAACAACTTTATGTGATGCAGCGTATATGGAATATTCTGCAGATGGAAAAACCTGGACAAGGTTGGGCACAAATGGAACGGGAACCAATTGGTACAATAAGAATTACAGCGGTAAGCATGTATGGAGTGTTCAAAATTATACCCGCTGGCATGTCGCTTCTGCTTCATTACCCGTAGGGTTGAACCGACTGAGGTTACGGTTTGTTATGGAGTCTGATCCTTTTATAAATAATGAAGGTATTGCTATTGATGACATTCATATATACGATAGTGTGTATAGTATTTTTAATGCCACCGGCCCAAGCCCGGCAATAACACAAGCCAGTGTTAATGGAAATAATTGGATTCATTTTGAATCTGATGGTAAACTTCTGGCCTCTGTAAATCCTAATGGGCAAAATATGGGTAGCACTGAAGGGCAGGCTTTCATTCATGGCGGCCCCGTACGTGTGAATACCTCACAGTATTACCTTAACAGGAACATAACTATAAAACCTACAGCAGTAAATTTGAGTGATTCGGCCTCCGTTCGTTTTTACTTCCTTGATTCAGAATCAGAAGCCCTTATAAATGCTACCGGGTGCAGCAGTTGTTTTAAACCTTCATCTGCCTATCGATTGGGAGTTACAAAATACAGCAGCCCAAATAAGTCATTGGAAAACGGAACTCTGAACGATAACGCAGGTTCAAATTATTTATTCATCACTCCGGATAAGGTTGATATTGTTCCTTTCAAAAATGGATATTACGCTGAATTTAAAGTAAAAGACTTTTCTGAGTTCTGGTTAAATAATGGCGGCCTTGGTAATAACCAGGCTTTGCCTGTAGAATTAATCAGTTTTACGGTAAAAAAGAATTTGAATAATGATATTAATCTTGATTGGATCACCGCAACTGAAAATAATACTGACCGGTTTGAAATAGAACTTGCTAAAGGAAATGATGCATACAGTACTAACAATTTTGTAAAAATCGGGGAAATAAAAAGTATCGGTAATGCTACAACTGAAAAGCAATATCAATTCACAGACAAAGAAATTGACAAAGCAGGCGTACGGTATTACCGCTTGAAGATGGTGGATAATGACGGACGATTTACTTATTCAGAGATCAGGGCTATAATTATTGAGGAAGAAGTAAAATGGCAGGTGTATCCAAATCCATCCTCCGGGTTTTTTAATGTAGTGTACCAGGCAAATGTGGGTGAAAAGGTATCAATCAAGGCGCATGATTTTAATGGCAAATTAGTAAGGCATCATTATTCTGCCTCCAATGCATTTATTCAGAAAACGACAATCGATCTCAGTGGTCCGCAATATGCATCAGGGATATACCTGCTGGAAATTGCATCCGGAGAAAAAATAAAAGTGTTCAGGTTGTTCAAAAGATAAAAAAACAATCTGAAAAAAAATTGCAGAGTTCAATAGTAAAACATTTTTCTCATGCAGCGTTTTCCTTAATTATCCTCTCATTTAACATGTAAACAGTTATGTGCAAGAATCATTTACTGTTCTTTTTATAAAACAAAATCTTTGTAACCTGCAAGCGGGTTTACCTGGATGGTAATAACGATTTTGTTCTGTAAGAGTTGGAAATATGCCTTTAAATAAACGCCTCTTTGAAATTTAATTCATTTAATAAACTCTTTGTAGATTTATAGATTACAATTTTACTTTCAATTTATATTACATCTTTTGGCTTTAGGCATGCGTCCCGGAACTAATATTAATAAAATAATAAAAAAAAGGATATGATAAAAATGGCGTTGGGTCAACCCAATGTTCGTAAGGGTCATTTTAAAATGGTTCGCTTTTTAATGTACTTCATTTATTTGTTGTTTACCGGGCCTCTGCTACATGCCCAAAGTGGAACGGTCCGCGGCAAAGTAGTTGACACCCTGGGAAGTCCGTTACCCGGAGTAACGGTAGCTGTAAAAGATTCCAAAACAGGAACCAGTACCAATGCTTCCGGTGAGTTTGTTTTAAACGGCGTTCCCTCCGGATCCACATTAGTTATCAGCTATGTCGGCTTGCAGACAGAAGAAATACGGCTTTCTCCCGGGCAAAGTTCCATAAGCCTTGTTATGCGTTTGGATGTAACCAACCTGCAGGATATAGTTGTCACAGGTTTTCAGCGAATAGAAAAAAAGAAATTTACAGGTGCTGCCGTTACATTAAGAGCACAGGATGTAAAAATTGACGGTGTCATAGATGTCAGCCGAATGCTGGAAGGTAGGGCCGCGGGTGTTTCTGTTCAAAATGTGTCAAGCACATTTGGTACTGCTCCGAAAGTACGTGTTCGGGGCGCTACATCCATTAACGGAGATAATAAACCATTGTGGGTTGTTGACGGTGTGGTATTAGAAGATATTATTAATATTTCAAACGACCAGTTATCAAGCGGTGACCCAACAACTCTTTTGGGTTCTTCAGTGGCCGGTATCAATGCAAACGATATTGAAACCTTTGATATTCTTAAGGACGCAGCCGCAACCGCCCTGTATGGTGCAAGAGCAATGAACGGTGTTGTGGTTATTACTACAAAGAAAGGAAGGTCCGGAAAAGTGGCTGTATCATATACTTCCAATTTAAGTACACAGCTCAAGCCTCAGTATTCTGAATATAATATTATGAATTCGGCACAACAAATGTCTGTGTTGGGTGAATTGGAGCGAAAGGGCATATTAAATTCTGATATACTGAGCGGAGCTAATTATGGTGTATATGGTAAAATGTTTGATCTGATCAATGTACCTGATGCAAACGGAAATTTTTTATTGGCTAATACTACTGAAGCCAAGTCAGCTTTCTTAAAGAAATTCGCCCTGGCCAATACAGATTGGTATGACATTTTGTTTCGTAATTCATTTGTACAGGAACATTCGCTAAGCATTTCATCGGGAACAGAAAAATCACAGAGTTTTTTTTCTACCAGCTATTATAATGATAATGGATGGACGATAGCAGACGATGTAAAGAGGTACACCTTAAACTTTCGCAACAACTATAATTTTACAGATAAATTGTCTGCGGGATTTATGACTGTCGGCTCTGTACGGCAACAAAAAGCCCCGGGCGCATTAAGCCGGGTAAGCAACCCGGTGTCAGGTCAGTTCGATCGCGATTTTGATATCAATCCTTTTAGTTACGCATTGAATACAAGCCGTACATTAACCGCATACGATGAAAATAATAAGTTAGAATATTTCAGAAGAAATTTTGCTCCGTTTAATATTATTGATGAGCTGAAAAATAATTTTATTGATCTCAACGTCATTGATCTGAAATTGCAGGGGGAACTGGGCTACAGGCTTCATAAAAATCTCCGCTACGAATTTATTGGTGCCCTGCGTTATGTAAAGTCTACCCGGGAGCACCAGATAACGGAAAATGCAAATATGGCCAATGCCTACCGGGCCAATGAAAATGCTACAATTGCTGCACGTAATAAGTTTTTATACACGGATCCGGACAATCCATCAGCTCCGCCGGTAGTTGTTTTGCCTTATGGCGGATTTTACAACCGCACGGAGGATAAACTGGTTTCTTTTGATGTAAGGAATAGCTTAAACTATACAAATGTTATTGGAGATAAACATTCCATCAATGTTTTATTGGGCCAGCAGGTAAAATCTGCAGACCGGCAAAATTTTTCCAATACGGGTTATGGATATCAATATGACAATGGTGGTATTCCTTTTGTTGATTACAGGATCCTGAAGCAAACGATAGAATCCAATTTTGTTTATTATGATATGAGCAAAGAGTTCGACCGCTTTGCAGCTTTTTATCTCAACGGGCAGTATACGTATAATAAAAGGTATAATTTTTACGGAACGGTACGCTATGATGGTTCAAACAGATTGGGTTCTTCAAGGAAAGCGAGATGGCTTCCTACATGGAGTTTTGGTGGGGCCTGGAATATGGAAGAGGAGTCTTTTCTTTATGATGTTGACTGGATCGATTATATGAAATTAAGAGCAAGTTATGGACTAACGGCAAGCCTGGGGCCCGCCACTAATTCCGGTGTAGTTTTGAGAAGTCTTACTACTAACCGCACCTTCCCTACAGAAAGAGAATCTGTAATACAAATTGCCAATCTGGAAAATTCAGATCTTACCTGGGAAAAGAATTATCAAACCAATGTGGGTCTTGATGCCGGTCTTTTTAAAGGAAGGATTAATGTGAGCCTGGATGTGTTTCAACGCAAAAGTTTTGACCTGATCAGCCTGATCAAAACAGGTGGTATTGGAGGCGAAGCTATTAAAGCGGCTAACTATGCAGATATGGATGCAAGGGGAGCTGAATTATTAGTCGGTGGCAATGTTATAAGAAAAAAAGATTGGGGATGGAGAACCAATGTTACATTCGGATACTCCGTAACTAAAATAACAAACGCCAAAAATCAGCCTATTATATTTGATTTAGTAAAAGCTGAAGGTGGTAATACTGCTGGGTATCCTGTCAATAGTCTTTTCTCAATTCGATACAGAGGTTTAGATCATGCTACCGGCGTACCAACCTTCCTCAATGAGAAAGGTGAGGTAAGTACAAATGTGTATTTGCAGGATGAGGCGATAGGCAACCTGGTATTTGAAGGCCCCGTGGATCCAAAGTTTTCCGGTGGATTTTCCAATACATTTAATTATAAATCTTTTTCATTAAATATTTTCCTTACTTACCAGGCAGGAAATAAGATCAGGTTATATCCCGCGTTCAGAACCTCTTATTCTGATTTTGATGCGTTGCCAAGGGAATTTTTAGACAGGTGGGTGCTGCCAGGGGATGAGTTAAAAACCAATGTGCCTTCTGTACTGGATGCCTATCAGCGATACCTGGTTAATTCAAGCGGCGCCGCACCCTATAACAATTATAATTATTCAACAGAAAGGGTGGCAGATGGAGGATTTGTAAGACTGAAGACGGTATCACTTACTTATAACCTGGGACAAGAGGTGTTGAAAAAGATAGGATTTAATTCTTTGTCCGTAACTGCTGTTTCGGCAAACCCCTGGTTAATATATGCTGATCCAAAATTAAAGGGACAGGATCCTGAGTTTTTTAATACTGGCGGTGTGGCACAGCCTATCCAAAAACAATTTACGCTATCTATTAAAGCAGGTTTATAAAAAACAAAGCATGAAACAAATTCTTTTATATACTTCCTGTTGTTTTTTACTCATTACTGGTTTGAGCTGTAAAAAATATCTTGATAAATTACCTGACAACAGGGCTATTTTAAATACGCCGGAAAAAGTTTCACAACTATTAGGTACAGCTTATCCGCAGGGTAATTACCAGGCATTTGCGGAAACGATGTCAGACAATGTTGCGGATATTGGTACCGGTGCAAGTGATAACGTTATTCATGATCCGTTTTATTTTATCGATACCAAAGAAAATCAGCAGGATTCCCCTGAGTTTTATTGGTACTCCTGTTACTCGGCTATTGCGGCGGCCAACCAGGCGTTGAAAACGATAGGCGAATCCGCTAATCCCAATGATTATATAGCTCAAAAGGGTGAGGCTTTGGTAGCAAGGGCCTATGCTCATTTTATGCTGGTCAACTTTTTTTCAAAGTTTTATGATGCCAGCACAGCGGCTTCATCTATGGGCATTCCATATGTTACCGAACCTGAGGATGTATTTATAAAACAATACGACCGGAAAACTGTCCAGTTCGTATATGATATGGTAGAGAAGGATCTGCTTGAAGGTATTCCTTTGATTGAAGATAAAATTTACAACGTGCCAAAGTTTCATTTTAATAAGGCCGCTGCTTATGCTTTTGCTACCCGCTTTTACCTTTATAAAAAGGATTATACAAAGGTGATCCAGTATGCAAATCTTACTATACCCGGGAATAATTTTGCCGCAAATCTCAGAGGATGGAATTCAACTTACAGAAACATTACAGACGTAACCGAGTTATTTAAAATTTATGCAAAGGCTAGCGAAAATGCCAATTTGCTGCTGGTGGAAACTTCTTCTTTGTGGTCCCGTTATTATTACACCAACCGTTATGGATTGGATGAAAATAAACAAAGCCAGATTTTCCCGAGACCAGACCGTTTAACAGGAGGAAATTTTTCATACGCTTTGTATTCAGTGGGTGAGCATAAACTGGTGCCTAAGATTAATGAATATTTTGTAAAGATTTCCGTGAATGCTGAAATTGGCCTTCCTTATGTAATGGTTCCATTATTTACAGTAGAAGAAGTTTTATTTAACCGCGCAGAAGCATTTACCTATTTAAATAATTTCAATGATGCAATTGCAGACCTGAATACGTTTGCAAGTAAAAGAATAAATAATTATTCGCCCGTTACTCATAATATTACTGAGGCTAAGATCAACTCCACTTTTGGAACATCCAATGTCAGGGATGGACTCATTCTGGCGATTCTTTATTATAAGAGGGCTGAATTTGTACATGAAGGAATGAGATGGTTTGATATTTTAAGATATAAAATGCCTGTAACCCATGCTACTTCTCCGGATCCTTCCGGCGCTGTTACAGTATTGGCTACGCTTGCGGCTGATGATCCAAGAAAGGTTTTGCAAATTCCGCAATCAACATCTCTTGCCGGATTGGAAGCAAACCCCAGGTAAAAAATTTTATAATTATTATAAAATAGTATGAAAAAAATAAAAATAATAATAACGGTTTTGTGGGTGGCACTAATATTCATATCCTGCAAAAAGGATGATGCGTTGGGTAGTGTGGATAATATTCCGGGCCTTGGCGGAGATACCTGGACGCCGGGCGTTATTGATAAATGGATAGTTGATAATTTGACCACACCTTACAATATTGCTGTAAAATATAAGTGGGACCAGGGAGAACTTCAGGATGATTTTAATAAAGCATTGGTGCCTCCCAAAGAAGAAAAGGTGATACCCTTGCTGGATGCAATAAAACTTGCTTGGGTAAATCCTTATGTAACGGAGGCAGGGACCCCGTTCTTTAAAAAGATAAGCCCCAAGTTTTTTATTTTGGTAGGAAGTCCGGCTTTCATTCGTGGTGCTATTAAATTAGGAACTGCTGAAGGCGGTCGTAAAGTAACGTTGTATGATATCAATAATTTTAGAATTAAAGGTATGCCGGGGTATGTATTAAGTGATACGGATAATGTAAAACAAGTTTTTGCAACCATTCACCATGAATATGCACATATACTTGATCAGAATATTAAAATACCTATCGAGTTTAGTCAAGCCAGCGCAAGCGGTTATACTTCTGATTGGCTAAACGTTTTTCCTCAAGATGCAAGGAATGAAGGATTTGTTTCACCTTATGCCAATTCAAAAAAAGAGGAGGATTGGGCGGAGATGGTGTCATTGATGCTGGTAGAAGGGAAAGCCTGGTTTGACCAATATGTTAATGGCATTAATTACACAGGGACTACGCCAAATGGAACAACTGCTGAAGTTGCAAAGGCAAGGTTGAGACAAAAGGAGGCTTCGGTGGTGAGTTATTTTAAACAGGCCTGGAATATTGATTTTTATAGTTTGCAGGCAAGAAGCAGATCGGCCATTAACTCGTTGTTATATTAATTGATATACTATATATCTTATAAAATAAAGAAATGAAAAATGTTTTAATAGCCTTTTTTATACTTACTGCGGCTATCTCATCTTGTACAAAAGAAGACAAATCGGTATTTGATAAAACAGCTGACGAACGCATTAATGAAAAGATAGCAAGTTACCAGGCGCAATTAGCAGGCGCAGAAAATGGATGGAGAGCTTTGTTAATGACAGATAGCGGCAGGGGTTCAACATATAGTTTTTATTTCCGGTTTAATAATGAGAACAGGGTGGTAATGGTTTCGGATTTTGATTCCTTATCAGCCGTTACTCCTAAAGAAAGCAGTTATCGCCTCAAGGCGCTTCAACAACCCAGTCTTTTATTTGACACCTATTCCTATCTGCATGTATTGTCTGATCCTGATCCGGCAGTGAACGGGGGCGTGCAGGGTTCCGGTTTATCATCAGACTTTGAATTTTATTTTGATTCAAGTACAACTGACAGTATCAGGCTCACCGGCAGATTTAATGGCAGTAAAATGATTCTTGTAAGGGCCACAAAAGCAGAGCGGGATGCCTACATCAGCGGGCAACTGGCGGCCGGGTTAAACATAAATAAGATACTGACCTATTTTAAGAGATTGACATTCGGAACTCAATTATACGACATCAAAATAGATCCTGCTACCCGACAATTTGTATTTAGCTGGTTGGATGCAAGCGGAAATCTTCAAACATTTTCAACAGGATATTATTTTATAGCCGGTGGAATTGTTTTTACGGAACCTTTTGTAAACGGAAGCCAGGTTATCTCAGGGTTTAGCAATATAACCTGGGACCAGGGAACGGAAACAATAAACTTAACTGTCAACAACTCAGCGGCAATAATAACCGGAATTGTGAAACCGCTGAAGGTAGATCTGGCGGCTCCTAAAAGATGGTGGGACTTTGCCGTTAATAACGGCAACAGTTATTGGGTTTCCCAAAAGGGTTTTCATGTCAATGGGGTTGATGATGCATTTGGTATTCAAACGCTCACTAGCGGCACATCCACTTATTTCTTTCTTTTGTACTGGCCGGAGTTTGATACCGGAAATGATTTCTTTGGGCCTGTTTTCCTGAATGCTGCGGGTACTGCACTTTCCCTGGCATATGGCACTGCGCCGGATACACCTTCATTTACCAGCGATGGTCGTGCTGTATTTGTGGAAATAGGAAATTATGGTTCTTACCCCAGTTCAGGGCCGGCTGCCAGGAGCAAGACGTTATTATATAATTCAAGTGGATATTACTTTGTGCAGACAAGTGCATCTACTTATGACATGGTTAGCGCATCAGACGGTAAGTCATGGATTACATGGGAATTTTAATCAGGTAATGTCAGATTATAAGTCTCAACTAAAGAAAGTACAAGGCGGGACAATAATTTTTTTTATTCATTAAAGCTATATTTCCTGAAAGTTTGCCTAAATTGATTTTTTTCTCAGTACTTGAATTCTTGTTTTCAGATAAACCCGCAATTAACTCCCAATTTTATATAAAAAAATAAAAACCCCATGCCATGAAACTAAAATTCCTTTTTATACCATTTAGTTTAGTATTTACCATCGCCGTTATAATGGCATCTTGTTCCAAAGATGGCCCTGCTGGTCCTGCCGGGCCCGCTGGTCCTGCCGGCCCGACAGGTGCGGCCGGAGCAAATGGTTCCGCTGGTACGCCAGGTGCACCCGGGGCCCCTGGAACGGCCAATGTTATTTATTCGGATTGGTTAGATGTAACGTTCGATCCCATTGATGTGGATACGACTTTTTGGTTTGCAGAAATTGATGCACCTAAACTGGTTGATTCCATTTTAAGAAAAGGGGATGTAAAAGTATATTGGAATGCCGGAGATGACTCAGTCGGTCACCAGGTAGTTATTCCCTTACCTAATTATGAACCATTCTTTATAGGTGCGGTTATAAATCCTTATTTCACCGAGAAGTTAATTACACTTGCATCTACCCTTGATGCAAGTTCGTTTGTCATTAATGGTAACAAGCATTCTCAGTTCAGGTACATCCTGATTCCAGGTGGCGTAAAAGCCGGCCGGGGAGTAAAAACCATCAACTGGGATGATTATAACCAGGTCAAAGCCTACCTGGGCTTAAAAGATTAGTGAATTTAATAGCGTATTTGAAAATCAGCAGTAAATCCGGCAATTTCTTTGCCGGGTTTTTTTTGGGCAGGGCTCACCGCTTTTGCATGTAAATTTTCAATAATTCTCAAGGCCGATTCAAATAGTTCATAAAAAAACCGGCAGTGTAGTGCTGCCGGTATATTTTTAGAAATCTGGTAGTTATTATTAATCTTCCCAACCTTTCTTTGCGATTCCAGCTTCAATAGCTGCCAAAGCTTTTTCTGCACCTAATAATGTTGTCAACTTGTTTCCTTTCCCATCATTGCCCTGGGCCATATAAGCACCTTTTGCAGTTTTTGTAATAATGGCATCCTTCATAGGAACACCTTTTTCTTTGGTTTTTACGTTATAAGCTGTAAGAGTTACTTCAGACATGGTATTGTTTTTTTGAATTAGTAATTCCTGAAATTAAGGATTTTAGCGGGTTTGCTCCTTTAAAATTTGTTATAATAAGGAATTTTATAAAAATTTCAATACTATAAAATGTTGTTTAATAATGTATTATGCTTGGGTTAGGTATTTTTCCACGTAGGATACAAGATGGTTAAACATCCAGTTTGGCGTATTTGGCGTGTTTTTCAATAAATTCCCGTCTCGGGGCTACCTCATCTCCCATTAACATACTGAATATACGATCGGCTTCTGCAGCGCTTTCTATCGTTACTTGCTTTAATGTCCTGGTATCAGGATTCATGGTTGTTTCCCAAAGCTGATCAGCATTCATTTCTCCCAAACCTTTGTATCGTTGAATATTTACTGAATCCTCTTTACCCCCTCCCATTTTTTCTACCAACATTTTGCGCTGATTTTCATTATAAGCGTATGCCTGTTCCTTACCCTTTTTTATCAGGTACAATGGAGGCTGGGCAATGTAAACATAACCCTGCTCTACAAGGGATTTCATATAACGAAAAATGAAGGTAAGGATCAGGGTAGCAATATGCGAACCATCAACATCAGCATCGGTCATGATGATTAACTTGTGATACCTAAGCTTCGCAATGTTTAGTTCCTTGGGATCATCAGGTGTTCCTACCGTAACTCCCAGGGCGGTATACATATTTCTTATTTCTTCATTTTCATAAATCTTGTGTTCCATTGCTTTTTCCACGTTCAGGATCTTTCCTCTTAAAGGCAAAATAGCCTGGAAACTCCTGTCCCTTCCTTGCTTTGCTGTTCCTCCAGCCGAATCACCCTCAACTAAGTATAATTCACAACGATCAGGATTCCGGTCAGAGCAATCAGCTAACTTTCCCGGAAGGCCACCACCGGTCAATACAGACTTTCGCTGCACTAATTCCCTTGCCTTTCTTGCAGCTGCTCTTGCCTGTGCAGCCAGTATTACTTTATTGATAATGTTCCTGGCATCCTTTGGATTTTCTTCCAGATAAGCTTCAAGCGACCTCGAAACGGTGCTATCAACAACGCCCATTACCTCATTATTACCCAATTTTGTTTTGGTCTGACCTTCAAATTGAGGCTCCGGCACTTTTACAGAAATGATAGCACTCAATCCTTCCCGAAAATCATCACCTTCAATCTCAACTTTTGCTTTTTCAAAGAAATTATTCTTGTCGCCATAACTTTTAAACACCCTGGTCAATGCCCGCCTGAAGCCGGAAACGTGGGTACCACCTTCAATGGTATTTATATTATTTACATAAGAATAAATGTGCTCGCTGTAACTGCTGTTATAACTAAGTGCTACCTCTACTGCCACATTGGTATTTGCGTCTAAGCCCTCTACAAATAATACTTTCGGAATAAGAGGAGCCCTGCCGGCATTGGCATCCAGCATTTCTACAAATTCTATAATTCCTCCTTCACTAAAAAATTCTTTTACATAATTGGAGCCATCTTCCTCCTGTTCCCGATGGTCAGTAAGAACTATCCGCACCCCCCGATTCAAAAATGATAACTCACGCAAGCGTCCTTCCAGTATTTCTTTATTATAAACGGTGGTGATAAAAATGTTATCATCGGGCCAGAAATGGACCTTGGTACCAGTGTTAGTACTATGACCTATTTCCCTTACCGGATATTGAGGTACTCCAATCTTATATTCCTGTTCAAAGATTTTCCCTTCCCTGTTCACTGTTACCTTCAACACCTTACTTAAAGCATTTACACAGCTGACCCCCACTCCGTGCAGACCTCCGGAAACTTTGTAAGTGTCTTTGTCAAATTTACCACCGGCATGAAGTACCGTCATAACTATTTCAAGAGCGGATTTTTGTTCTTTGGTATTTATGCCGGTTGGTATGCCCCGACCGTCATCTTCAACAGAAACAGAATTGTCTTCGTGAATAATAACCTGAATGTTTTTGCAATATCCAGCCAGTGCTTCATCAATGGAGTTATCAACTACCTCATACACGAGGTGGTGCAGTCCTTTCACACCTATATCTCCGATATACATTGCCGGCCTCTTGCGAACCGCTTCCAAACCTTCTAACACCTGGATACTATCTGCGCCATATCCGCCGGAAATGGCTGGGATTGCTTCTGTCAATTCTGAACTCATATAAGGGGGTAACTCTTGTCGTTTTAGATGTAAAATACGATACTGACAAATGTACGGAATATCCAGCGTTTTAGCGGTTTATAAAGCATAAATTAACCCCCTATTTTAATAGTAGATGTGGATCAATTTAGGATTGATTTATGAAGAGATAATGCCCTACTAACAACTTTCAATGTGGTCCAAAAATTAAAGGGCTGTTTAAGATATCCTTGCCTAAAAATTTGGATAAAAGAGGAAATTATGTTGAATCTATTTTTTAACAATTTGTGCCACCAGGTCTGCTTCAGTGCAAACTTTATTTCCAACGTATACGGTACCCTTCATTTCACAAATTCCTCTCCTGATGGGTGCTGAAAGCTCCATTTTTAAAAGCATGGTGTCACCAGGCCTTACCATTTGTTTGAATTTGCAATTATCTATTTTGAGAAAATAGGTATCGTAATTTCCTTCACCGCTCAGGTTAATGGCCAGGATACCACCACATTGTGCAAGTGCTTCTATTTGTAATACACCCGGCATTATAGGATTACCTGGAAAGTGTCCCTGGAAAAACCATTCATTAAATGTTACATTCTTTACACCCACAATTTGTGTATCGCTTAGTTCGATGATTTTATCTACAAGCAGAAAAGGAAACCTGTGAGGAAGTTTCTTTTCAATATAGCTCAAATCATAAATGGGAGGGAGGGTTGGATCATATGTTGGGACTCCTTTGGCGTGTTTATTTTTTTTGATGTAATGCTTTATTTTTTTTGCAAACTCAACATTGGAGCTATGGCCCGGGCGATTAGCTATAACCCTGCCTTTGACGGCGTAACCAATCAGGGCAAGGTCACCTACTACATCCAGCAATTTATGCCTGGCTGGTTCATTAGGAAATCGCAATTCAAGGTTATTGAGGTATCCTTCACTTTTAACTTCAATCTTATCCTTTTTGAATATTTTTTTCAGTCGTACCATTTCCTCCGCATCCACCGGCTTATCAACTATCACAATAGCGTTGTTTACATCACCGCCTTTAATAAGATCGTGCTCAATAAGCATTTCCAATTCATGTAAAAAACAAAATGTGCGGCAAGGAGCAATTTTTTCTTTAAAATTTTGCATCCTTTTCAGTTCGGCATGTTGTGTTCCTAATACTGGTGAATTAAAATCAATCAGCGTAGTGATCTGGTAGTCCAGCGATGGCATGATTACCATCTCCACTCTTTTTTCTTCATCGTAGTGGTAAATGTTTTCATCAATGCTATACCAAACCTTTGCCGCATCCTGCTCAACAACACCCGCTTCCTCAATTAACTCCACAAAGGGTTGCGAACTACCATCCATAATGGGCATTTCAGGTCCGTTAATTGCAATCAGGCAATTATCTACACCCATTCCCACTAAGGCGGCAAGTACATGTTCTACCGTGCTTACTTTAGCGCCGTTTGCTTCAAGCGTTGTTCCCCGGCTGGTATCTGTCACCAGGTCACAATCAGCTTTTATCATGGGTTGTTCAGGCAAGTCAATTCTTTTGAACTGGAAACCAAAACCCGGGCTGGCTGGATTTAGGGTAAGATCTGCCATCACTCCAGTATGCAGGCCGGTGCCTGAAATAGTAACCGCAGCACCCAATGTATGCTGTTTATCAGGGTTGAAAGTTGAAGTCATTCTTTTTTTTTACGCGGGGGCAAAGATAATGTTTAGTCCGTTAGCCCCGGACCATATAGCTGGCAGATTCTTGATTTATGAAATTTCTGGAATAAATATAAGTACTTGAATGCGGATTTGCTTATTCCATGATTTGCTCCACATGCGCCATCTTGCCATTTCTGGTCATGCCTTCTATAATCACCCGAAAAGATTCGCTAATGTCATTGTTGTAAAAAGTAACAATGACCTGGTTATTTTGCGGTGTTGTGATTATAGCTGGATTCCAATAAAGAGTGGAACGTATGTCACGTTGTTCATTACGGGTATTAAAAGTGGCGTAATTAGGGGAATAGAATTCCTTAATGGCCGTATATCCAAATACCTTATTACTGCTTAATCCTTTTCCGGGTTCAGGCTTGGAGTCATTCCCTCTCCTGGTGTAGATGGCTATTGCGCCATTTGCGCTATTGAATCCACCCATAAATGGTGGACGAAAAACTTTGATATAGGCTATATCATTTACACTTAATGATGAAACAAAGCCTGGTTCAACGGGAGTTTGATCTAGAAATAACTGCGGTGACCCTCCCCGCCATTGCATGCTCGGATTGGCACCACTTGTATTTATTTGCAAACCCGCAACTTTTCCCTGCAGGTAAGTAAAAATATTAAGGGCACTTGATGTAAAAGGATCGTTGATCAGGTCAAATTGATAACTGTCTCCTCCGCTGAATAATCCGGATGAATACTTTTCATCCAGTATTTGAGTCGGTGTCTTTCCTTTACTTTTTATTATCACGTTTTCCAGTGTTTTCATTCTGGACAGTTCAAATGCACTGTTTGCTTCATTGGCCAGCATGAACTGGCGGAAATTACCCGTAGTATCCGGAATAAAGCCATATGGTTTCATAAAAGAGGTAGAATCAATAGAGGGTGCCGGTAGCCTGCCGGTCATAAATTGAATGCTGGCATTCTTTAATTCATTTGCTTTTTGAAAGCTGTAATATACCTGGGCTGTGTCAAAAATAATCAGGGAAGCTTCATTAAACGTTCCATTGGATTGAATGGGCGTAAAGATCATCTGGCTTTCCTTGTCTTTTTGATTTACCATTAATACTACACCTGCCTCCCGGTTGATCTGTCCGGGCAATACACCCAGTACCTTACCGGATAAAGTAATATAACTGGTGTCCTTTTCAAAAAGAAGAGGTGTAATCTTTCCCTTTACTATATCCTCCCATTTAAACCGGCGCCATCCATGCGTTAGCATAACCAGGTCCAGGTACTGGTTGGCGGAATCTGAATTATTTGAAAAATAATAAGAAGGATTATATACCTGACCTTTTAATTCGCTTGTAAGCATCAAATGAGATATGATGTTAGTACTGCTATCTGTGCCTATGGCAGCATCAGTAATGGAAACGGAAAGGTTGGATTCTAAACTATCCGGTACCGTAATAATTATTTCATTTCTTGCCCTCTTGTTCAGGCCCCATCGCTGCACTTCCATTTCAGGCTGAAAACTATATTCATTATTGTTTATATAAGTTATCCTTTCGGCCAGGGGTTTCCATTTCTTGTCGAATAACGTTATGGTCAATATACCACTTGGAAGATCAGAAACAGGAATAGTACCTTTTATTGGTGAATCAGTTGGCCGGGCAATTATAAAAACAGGATGCTGGAAAATAGTACCCACCAGGCGTACTGTATCCATCTCATTTATAAAACCTTCCGAACAGGATACAGAAAATAACCGGTTGGCCCCGGAGATGGCCACACTAAGACCGGCACCCTGTGATTTTATTTTGGGCAAGGGAGAAGTATGTTCAACTTCCTTTTCATCTTTCCATTTTGCTGAATAAGAGATCCCGGCTTTTGGACTTAGAAAAAAATAACCCATACCATCGTGTATTGTATTGATCTTATCCTCCGTCTTTCCCTGGCTATTAATAATAATTCCTTTTACCGTTACCGGACGTCCCCATTGATCATTTGCTTTAAATGCAATTTTATTGGTTATGCCCGCAACGATCTCACCTCCTTCAGGGAAAAATTGTATTGAGGGAATAACCTTGCTTTTTGTATCTGATGGTTTTTTTTCTTTTGTGAGTACAGATATTTCTTTTTGATACAAAAAGGCGGAATCAAAGTTGAGCATCCATTTAGTATACGCTCTGACGAATAAAGATTTTCCTTTAAAATCAGCGGGAATGTCAAATTGCCCACTCGCTGTTGCATCAACCAAAGGACTGACTCCATGCGACAATAAGGTTCCTTTGTTGTCTATCCAGTCAATGTAAAGTGTTTTACTTTCATTAGCGGGCACCACTTCGTTCATCAAATACGCCTTAAACCAAACTGTTTCTCCAACAGCATAGGCGGCCTTGTCATAGTGGATATAAATTCGCTCAGGACTATAGATACTGGCATAGGTCTCTATATTAAGATCTATAGTTTGTGTTTTAGCTAAAGGAACAAAGCCAGTAAAGAAACACAACAGAATTACAGAAAACCGAGACGCTACTTTCATTTTTTCTCCCATTTCTATCATGCCTGTAAATTACGGCACTCAGCTAAAAGAACGGCCAACTTAACAGATTTGCAACAAAAAATTTTGAATTAAAAAATTAGAAGAATGCAATAGCGGAATGGTAAAAAAATAAAAATGGGATATAAAAATTAAGAATAAGATGAATACGAGTAAGAGTTAAAAAATGTTTATATCATGCTTTTTTCTGCCATCAATTTTTTAACCAACGCTTCCAGCTCTTTTACTCTTTTTTCCAGTTCAGGAAGTTTTCTTGTAACCGCCTGACTTCGCAGGGCCGAGGTATAATCATAGGCCGGAGACCCGGTAACCACCTTGCCAGGTTCCAATGATTTACTAACGCCACTTTGGGCATTTACTTTGGCGCCATCACCCAACTGAATATGACCTACAATTCCTGCTTGTCCGCCTATCATTACGCCATTTCCAATTTTTGTACTTCCGCTAATCCCCGCCTGGGCGGCAATAACAGAGCTGTTGCCTACTTCAACGTTATGGGCAATCTGTATGAGGTTATCCAGCTTGGCGCCATTTTTTATTAAGGTTGAACCTATTGTTGCCCGGTCAATAGTAGTGTTGGCACCAATTTCTACATGATCTTCAATTACTACATTTCCAATTTGCGGCACTTTTATAAAGCTGCCATCAGCCTGGGGGGCAAAACCAAAACCGTCGCTGCCGATAACAGTACCACTATGAATGGTAACATGATTGCCCACAATACAATCATGATAGATCTTTACTCCCGGATAGATAATGCTGTTATCACCTATAATCACATTGTCACCAATATAGCTATTGGGATAGATCTTTGTATTGTCTCCAATTTTTACATTATCTCCCAGGTAAGCAAATGCGCCAATAAAAACATTTGCCCCGTAGCTTGCCGACTTGGATATGTAAGCAGGCTCCTGTATCCCTGAAAGTTGCTGTTGTATAATGTCCTGGTACTTGCTCAATAGCTGCGCAAAAGCGGAATAGGCATCGGGCACCCAAATGATAGTGGCTTTTACCGGTTGCTTTAATTCGAAAGTCTCGTTCACAATTACAATGGAAGCCCGGGTGCGGTATAAAAATTCTTCGTATTTAGGGTTGGCCAGAAAGGTGAGTTGATATTCTTTTGCATCCTCAATTTTGCCAAAAGAATTGACCACTACATTGGGGTCACCCATTATATTTCCTTTTATAAGGATGGCTATTTGATCAGCTGGAAAATTCATAAATTAAAGATGAGGTTTCCGGAAAACTCAGTTTGTCGATAAATTTACCAGAAATGCTCTTGTCCTGCGAAATTTTTTGCTTACTGGTTATCGGGAAAACAAAAATAATGTTTTTTAATCTCGCCAATTGCAAGGCTTTCCAGGTGCTGATGAATAAGAGCATTGTCCACCCTGGAAATATCCTTTACCGTTCCGTCCTTAAATAAAATAGTTATACGTTCATCTTTCGGATCATAAGTGGTGTTACTTGCCTCGCCTGTAAAAACAAAGTATTCTGCACTTTCTTCTGTGATACCTAGTTTTTCCGCAATGTTTTTTCTTTTTCCTTTTATCAATTCCTCATCAAAGGGGTCTGATTGCAATTTTATTTTAAGCAATTTCCGTTCCACCAGTGAGCGGCTAAGCAATGAAAGTATTTTATCAGGGTGGTGGCACCAATTTTTGATGGTCGTCATTACGTCATGATCATCCAGCCTGCAAAAAATATCCAAATGTTTTTCAATTGAATTATTCTCATAATTATCATGTATTGGATTTCCCTTACTTCCAGGATAAGATGCAGATAAAAAAAAATTTAATTCGGATGTAGCGGCTTCCACCTGCACGCCTGTACTAATTAATTCTTTTGCCCGGCGAATGATCTTTACCAGCATCATTTCAGCGGCAAGCACTGTTTTGTGAATGTAAACCTGCCAGTACATCAGGCGCCTTGACACTAAAAATTTTTCAATTGAATAGATCGCTTTTTCCTCCACCATCAAATCGCCATCTTTTACAATCAGCATCTTTATTATACGGTCATAACTTACCACCCCTTCTGCTACACCGGTAAAAAAACTATCTCTTATTAAATAATCCAGGCGATCAACATCCAACTGGCCAGATACTAACTGGTGCAAAAATCGTTTTGGGTAAACGTCTGTAAAAATCTCTATAGCTATTTTTAATTGCCCGCCGAATTCATCATTAAGCTTCTGCATGATCAGCATGGAAATTGTTTCATGATGAACGTTGGTAATCAGTTCCTGTTCCAGTGCATGCGAAAATGGACCATGTCCCGAATCATGAAGCAGGATAGCGATCTTAGCTCCAAGTTCCTCTTCGCTGCTGATATCGGTTCCTTTCCCTTTTAACTCATTCAATGCGTTACACATCAGGTGATAAGCACCCAGGGAATGGTGTAATCTTGAATGTACAGCCCCGGGATATACCAGGTGGGCAAACGCCATCTGGTTAATATTCCTCAGCCGTTGATAAAATGGATGAGAAATGATTTGCAAAATCAACGGGTGATCAATTGTAATAAATCCATAAACAGGGTCGTTGATGATTTTTCGGACTACAGACATTGTTGCGTTTTTGTTAAAGACCGGAAATCCATAATATAATGGCCCTCTTTAAGCGGTAAAAATACAAAGGCAGCCGTTAAAAAGGTACTTTTGAAAGAATAGCAGGCAAAACTCATGCACGAATTCCTGCGGAAGGAACTAATAAATACAATAGTGATCTGTTAAATTGATAAACCACAAACATTAAGATGGCAATAGCTAAAATAATTTGGGTAGATGATGAAATAGAAAGCCTGCAATCGCAGAAATTATTCCTGGAAAATAAAGGTTATGAAGTACAAACTTTTACCAATGGTTTTGATGCAATAGATTTTGTAAGAGAAAACCTGGTTGATGTGGTGTTGATTGATGAAACCATGCCAGGTATAACCGGGTTGGAAACGTTGGCTAAGATCAAAGAAATAAATCAGTCCCTGCCAGTGGTCCTCATTACCAAAAATGAAACGGAAAACCTGATGAACGAAGCGATCGGTTCCCAGATAAGCGATTACCTGATCAAGCCCGTAAATCCTAACCAGGTTTGGTTAAGTTTAAAAAAGATCATTGACAACAAGCGATTGGTGGCCGAAAAAACTACAACTTCCTACCAGCAACAGTTTCGTAATCTCTTTATGGCGTTGAACAGTAATCCTGATTATAACGAGTGGATGGATATTTATAAGAAACTGGTATACTGGGAACTTGAAATGCAAAAAAGTGATAGCCCTGAAATGCAGGAAATTTTGCAAAGTCAGAAAAGTGAAGCCAATACAGAATTTTTTAAGTTCATTTCAAAAAATTATTCAAAATGGGTAGGCCCGAAAAGTACGGATGGGCCAGTGATGAGTCATTCCCTGATGCAATTTAAAGTACTGCCTCATTTGGAAAAGGGTATACCGTTATTTTTTGTGCTGATCGATAATTTACGCTTTGACCAATGGAAAGCTATTCAGCCGATTTTTGCTGAAAGCTTCCGAATACTGGAAGAAGATAGTTATTACAGCATTCTTCCTACGGCTACCCAGTATTGCCGCAATTCGATCTTTGCGGGATTAATGCCAGTTGATATTGAAAAACAATTTCCGCAGCAATGGAAAAATGATGAAGAGGAAGGAGGAAAGAACTTATTTGAAGAAGAATTTTTTCGTTCCCAAATGAAGCGTTTGGGAAAAGGAGACCTGAAGATTTCCTATACTAAGATCCTGAACAACCATGCCGGTCTGGACCTTGTCAATAATATTCACAACCTGATGAATAACGACATCAATGTCATCGTTTATAATTTTGTGGATATGCTCAGTCATGCCCGTACTGAAATGGAAGTATTAAAAGAACTGGCTGGGGATGAAATGAGTTACCGGAGCATAACAACTTCCTGGTTTGAGCATTCACCTTTGCACCAGGCATTAAAAAAAATAGCAGATAAGCCCATGAAAATTGTATTGGCCACCGATCATGGGAGTGTAAGGGTAAAAACTCCTTATAAAGTAATAGGTGATAAACAAACAACCACCAACCTTCGGTACAAACACGGCCGTAATCTTAACTATGAAGCCAAAGAAGTACTTGCTTTCCGGGAACCCAAAGATATAGGGCTGCCTTCACCAACTATTAATTCTTCCTTCATTTTTGCGAAAGAAGATAGTTTTTTATGCTATCCAAATAATTACAATTATTATGTGAATTATTACAAAAATACATTCCAGCATGGTGGAGTCAGCCTGGAAGAAATGATTATACCAATAATTAAAATGCAGAGTAAATAACCGCTTCCCCCGGCAAGTAGAATGCTTGTGGAAAAGTCCTCTGTTGTTTAATCAGGAGCTTATCAATGCATGCCTATTTTTGTACCAGGTCTACGACCTTCATTACTATTTTTATGATGAGATATACACAGACAACTCTTGATAAGTTAGAGGCCATACCTGAACAGTCCGGTTATGTGCTCCGGTATGAAAGAGGTACTTTTCAAAGCGGCTACTGTATTTTAGAAGACCGTAAAGTAGTGGTGTTGAATAAATTTTTGCAAATTGAAGGTCGCATTAATACCCTCGTGGACCTGATACCACAATTAGATATAAATTCAGAATTGCTGGCAGACGATTCAAAAAAAATATTCCTTGAAATTATTTCTAACCTGGAAACTAAGGAAAACCAAGAAGACCGGGAGTAAAAATAAAATAGCTACTTCACCTTTTGGTTGCTGATACTTTATTTCCCATTGCTTATTTTTGATAGTGTCTTATCCCCCTCTTAAAATAACTTTCCTTGGTACAGGCACCAGTAGCGGCGTGCCCATGATTGGTTGCGATTGCGCGGTTTGTACATCAATCGACAAAAAAGATAAGCGTTTTAGGTCCAGCATTTTGGTTCAATCACCTGCTACAACCCTGGTTGTGGATGCCGGTCCCGATTTCAGGTGCCAGATGCTAAAGCATAAAGTAAAGAAATTAGATGCCGTAGTGCTTACTCATTCTCATAAAGATCATATCGCCGGCATGGATGATCTGAAAGCCTTTACTTATTTCACAAAAAAGCCCATGCAAGTGTATGCTGACAAGCCAACTGAAGCAGCCGTTCAACGAGAATTTTATTATGCCTTTTCTGATACCAGGTATCCCGGAACACCGCAATTTGATATGAACCATATTGATGGTGACCAGTTATTGATAGGGGACATTTCAATTTTACCTGTCCCCGTCTGGCATATGCGCATGCCCGTTTTAGGATTTCGGTTTGGGCGGTTCACCTATATTACAGATGCTAACAAGATAGACGAAATTGAAAAGGATAAAATAAAAGGAAGCGAAGTATTAGTGTTAAATGCCCTGCGAAAAGAAAAACACGTATCTCATTTTAATTTGGAAGAAGCCATTGATCTGTCTAGGGAATTGAAAATTCCAGTCACCTATTTTACTCATATTTCCCACCAGCTAGGTAAACATGAAATAATTGAAAAAGAATTGCCCGAAGGGGTACACCTGGCTTATGACGGATTAGTTATAGAATTTAATTAGAGGAGTTTGTGCTAAAAAATAAAGGTTTTATTTTCCACTAACATCTGTTAGCATTTGTATAAAATTTTTACTACCTTGCATTTCCTCTAACGATTGCCTGCTGTTATGAATTGACAGCAATTGTAAATTGTGCCATCACATGAAAATGTGGTGGCACAATTATTAAAAATTAAAAGCGTAATACTATACATGAATTTTCAAGTTTCAGAATTAACCCAACAAGTAGCACAAACCGCCCGTGATTTTGCCCAGACCCACATAAAATCTAATGTGATGTTGTGGGATGAGAGCCAGGAGTTTCCACTCCAGGTTTTTAAAGACATGGGTAAGCTGGGGTTAATGGGGGTGCTTGTTCCTGAAGAATATGGAGGTTCGGGACTCGGCTATTTTGAATATAAAACGGTGATAGAAGAAATATCAAAAGTTTGCGGGTCGATAGGTCTTAGCCTGGCAGCACACAATTCCTTATGTACCGGTCATATCCTCAGCTTTGGAAATGAGGAACAAAAGAAAAAATATTTACCAAGGCTTGCCACTGCAGAATGGTTAGGGGCCTGGGGGCTTACCGAAGCGAATACCGGCAGCGATGCAGGAAATATGAAGTGTACGGCTGTAAAGGATGGTAATGATTGGATAATTAATGGAACAAAGAATTGGATCACCCACGGAAAAAGCGGAGATGTTGCTGTTGTTATTTGCCGAACCGGTGAACCCAGAACTAGAAATAATTCTACTTCCTTTGTAGTTGATCGAGGCACTCCGGGATTTAGTGCCGGTAAAAAAGAAAACAAACTCGGGATGCGGGCCAGTGAAACAGCCGAGATGGTCTTTGATAATTGCCGTATTCCTGATGAAAATCGGTTGGGGGAAGAGGGTGAAGGTTTTAAGCAGGCAATGGTGGTTCTCGATGGTGGCAGAATTTCTATTGCCTCTCTTTCTATCGGTATTGCCAAAGGAGCTTATGAAGCCGCTTTGCAGTATGCACAGGAACGGCACCAGTTTGGCAAACCCATATCCAGTTTCCAGGGTATTTCTTTCAAACTGGCGGATATGGCAACCGAAATAGAGGCCGCCGAATTATTAATAATGAAAGCCTGTGATCTGAAAAACCGGAAACTGTCCATGACTAAAGAGGCTGCCATGGCAAAATATTATGCCAGCGAAGTGGCGGTGCGGGTAGCAAATGATGCCGTGCAGGTATTTGGAGGATACGGCTATACCAAGGATTTCCCGGTTGAAAAATTTTACAGGGATGCTAAACTATGTACCATTGGTGAAGGGACTTCCGAAATTCAGAAATTGGTTATTGCCCGCGAAGTGTTGAAAGGGTAATAAATAATATTTAAAGACATAACGGAATCCTGCTTTGAGCAGGATTTTTTTTGGAGTAAATTTGCGTTGAAAACATACAACGTTAATTATTAGAAATATTTATGCTTTCTTCCAGGAAAAATTAAGGTCAATAAAAGAATCTTTCTTAAAAAAATTTTACGCAATCGTTGTACTTAAATTTTTAAAGGCAATTATTAATATCTCGCTGGTCAAACAGCAATTACTTCGGCTTCAAAATACGGTCGACCCGCAAAATTTATTTAACTTACCAGGATAATTTTACTGCGTCATGAAAAGACGATTGATTGTTTGCCTTCTTTTAACCATTACCGTAATTGCGGGAGTTATTTCTTGTATGAATAAGGCAGGAAATGATGATAATGCCATTCCCAAAATTGTCAGCTATAATTTTCATATCCGCCCCATTCTATCTGATAAATGTTTCAAATGTCATGGTCCCGATCCGGGTCACCGACAGGCGGGCCTGCGTTTAGATATTTCAGATAGTGCCCATGCTCCATTAAAAGAAACAAAAGGTGCTTTTGCTTTGGTACCCGGCAAGCCTGAGGAGTCTGAAGTATACAAAAGAATTTCCAGTACAGATTCATCCTATATGATGCCCAGTCCCGATTCGCATCTCGGGGCTTTAAGTGATTATGAAATCAGGCTCTTTAAAAAATGGATACAGCAGGGTAGTAAATATGAATCCCATTGGGCATTCACCCCGCCCGTAAAGGCAGCACTACCGGAAATAAATGATAAAGACTGGGTAAATAATGAGATCGATTATTTTGTGCTGGACAAAATAAAAGCAAAAGGCCTGCAGCCAAATGAGGAAGCGGATAAAGAACGGTTATTAAAGCGTATTTGTTTTGATATTACAGGGTTGCCTCCATCGGTAGAAATGATGGATAAATTTTTAGCCGACAAGTCACCCAAGGCCTATGAAAAAATGGTAGATGCTTTATTGAAAACACCGCAATATGGCGAAAAAATGGCTGTGCATTGGATGGATGTGGCCAGGTATGCAGACAGCTATGGATACCAGGATGACAATATCAGAACCCAATGGCCCTGGCGTGATTGGGTGATCCATGCATTCAATAAAAATATTTTTTATGACCAATTTCTCACCTGGCAGATAGCCGGCGATATGGTTCCTGATGCTAATAAGGAAAAAATACTCGCCACCGGTTTTTTCCGTAATCACAAATACACGGAGGAAGGTGGGGTGATAGAGGAAGAATACCGGATTGAATATTTATTGGACAAAACAAAAACCTTCAGCAAAGGCATCATGGGTATCACCGTAGAGTGTGCCCAATGCCATGATCATAAATACGATCCTTTCTCTCAAAAGGATTATTATTCCTTACTTGCTTTTTTCAATAACACAAAAGAAGTAGGGTATGAAGGTGATGTCAGTGTATCGAAACCGGCAAAAAATCCCATACTCACGATTACTGCGGCAGAAAGAAAAGATCTTCTCTCTTTTATCAATTCAAAAGATACCAGCAGCATGACCGTTTCCGTCATGGGTGAGTTGGATACGATGCGCAAGACTTATGTATTGAATCGGGGCGTTTATGATCAGCCCGGTGAAGAAGTAAAACCTTCGGCTATTAAAGCTGTCATGAAGTTTGATACTACAAAGTATTCCCCCGACAGGCTTGGCCTTGCCAAATGGACGGTTGATAAAAATAATCCGTTGACAGCAAGAGTTTTTGTAAATCAACTGTGGCAGGAAATTTTTGGAAGAGGGTTGGTAAAAACCTCCGGAGATTTTGGCATGCAGGGAGAATTGCCCTCTCACCCTGAATTACTTGACTGGCTGGCTGTTGATTTTATGGAACACGGATGGGATATAAAGCGACTAGTTAAACAAATTGCTATGTCTGCTACGTACCGGCAATCGGCAAAGCTCTCAGATGCACAATTAAAAAAAGATCCCGAGAATATTTATTTGTCAAGATGGCCACGCCAGCGATTAAAAGCGGAATTTGTAAAAGACATGTGTATGGCTAGCAGCGGGCTGCTGGTAAAAACCATTGGGGGACCCAGTGTAAAACCTTATCAGCCCAAGGGGCTTTGGGAACTGGCTTCCTCCGGCAGGGGGGTACTGGCCACTTACCGGCAAGATCATGATGATGCACTTTACAGAAGAGGTTTATATAATTTTATCAAACTAACAGTACCTCCTCCCGGTATGATCATGTTTGATGCCAGCAACCGTGATCAATGTGAAGTAAAACGATCGCTTACCAATACGCCACTACAGGCCCTCATCATGATGAATGATCCGGCAGTGCTGGAAGCCTCGCGGGTTTTAGCACAAAATTTATTGAGTGAAAACCCGGCGGTTGAAAATAATATAACAACCGCTTTCCGGAGAATCATTTGCCGCAAACCATCAGAAACAGAAAAAAAGCTATTGTTGGATCAATACAAGGAGCAATTAAAAGCATTCCAGGAAAAAAAATTAGATGCGGCCGTTACATTGAAGGCAGGAGAGTACCCGCTTAACAATAAACTGGATGCTAACCAGTCAGCAGCATTGATGAAAGTGATTAGTACCATTTATAACCTGGAAGAGGCTATAACGAAAACCTGATCCTGTTTGAACCAGGGTCCGGGTGATGAAAGTGCATCGCAACCGGGGAAGAAAAGTGAACAGAACGCTGGTAAAAAATAATAATATGCAAAATGAATTTCTTGAACACCGGCTGAATTTCAACCGCAGAAAGTTTCTTTCCCGGTTGGGATTAGGCATTGGTGGTGTTGCATTAGGATCCTTGCTGGTCCCTGATCTCTTTGGTGAGAGCCCTGAAGAAATGGTGATGACCGGGCTCCCGCATTTTGCACCAAAGGCAAAACGTGTTATTTATTTATTTCAAAACGGTGCACCTTCCCAACTTGATTTGTTTGATTTTAAACCCATGTTGCAACAAATGCATGGTGAAGATTTGCCGGCTTCTATCAGGATGGGGCAACGATTAACCGGTATGACTGCCAACCAACAGAAATTTCCATTGGCCGGCAGTGTTTTCAAATTCAATCAATATGGGCAATCGGGAGCCTGGATCAGTGAATTGCTGCCCAATACGGCAAAAATTGTCGACGACCTGTGTATCATTAAAACCATGTTTACCGAAGCGATCAATCATGATCCGGCCCTCACATTTTTTCAAACCGGCGCACAGGTTGGCAACCGGCCCAGTATGGGATCCTGGTTAAGTTATGGACTGGGAAGCGAAAATAAAAACTTGCCCGCCTTTTGTGTTTTGTTGTCGAAAGGAAAAGGTAATGGCCAGGGTGTTTATTCCAAACTATGGACCAATGGATTTTTAGATTCTATTCACCAGGGAGTACAGTTCAGCAGCGGAGAAAGTCCGGTGTTGTATTTAAATAATCCTGAAGGAATTGATAAAGATGATCGCCGTAATATGCTTGACAAGCTGGCTGCACTCAATGAAGAAGCGTATAAAGAATTTGGTGACCCGGAGATCAATGCGAAAGTGCAGCAATATGAAATGGCTTATCGTATGCAAACGGCGGTGCCCGAAATTACCGACCTCAGCAAAGAACCTGAGGACATTGTAAAATTATACGGACCCGATTGCCTGACGCCGGGAACCTATGCCGCTAATTGTTTACTGGCAAGAAAATTATCTGAGAACGGAGTTCGCTTTGTTCAACTCTATCACCAGGGTTGGGACGGGCATGATAATTTGCCATCGCAAATAAAAGGACAATGCACGGATGTAGACCAGGCTTCTGCAGCTCTGATCACCGACCTAAAACAAAGAGGGTTGCTGGATGAAACCCTGGTGATATGGGGTGGTGAATTTGGTCGCACCAATTATTGCCAGGGCAAGTTGACAAAAGATAATTATGGAAGAGACCATCATCCACGTTGTTTCACTGTTTGGATGGCCGGTGGTGGAGTAAGGCCGGGTGTATATGGAGAAACAGATGAATTCGGTTACAACATTGCAAAAGATCCTGTGCACGTTCATGATTTTCATGCAACGATTTTACACCTGATGGGCTTACATCATGACCAGCTTACTTATAAACACCTGGGGCGGCGGTACCGGTTAACGGATGTTTCAGGTGAAGTAATGAGAGGATTGATTGCCTGATGTATTTCAAATTTTATCTTACCTGGTATTTGAAGGCAACTAAAATGTAGAGTTGGCGGTCATCCCCAACAGTTATGTTGAAAGATAGGAAGGCGGGGAACAATAATAATAAGTATAGAATAGAAGGTTAATTTTTCTCCGGTATTAAACCTAAAAAGTATGAATCGCAAACAATTTATAAAGCAAACATCCATAGCTGCTGCTGGAATAATTTATGCACGATCTGTCATGAACAGCTTAAATAATGATGAGGTTATCCTGGGCCATAATAAAAAGCGTTATCGCATCAACACAAAATGGAGCCAGGCCATGGCTTCGCAATACCCTGTAAAGGATTGCCATGAAATGGTACAGGATAAAAAAGGAAGAATTATACTTCTCACCAATGAGACAAAGAACAACGTAATCATTTATGATAAAAGCGGTAAGGTAACTGATTCCTGGGGCCACGAATATCCCGGGGCACATGGCCTCACTTTATTTAATGAAAACGGCGATGACGTTCTTTTTATATGCGATAATAACCGTCACCAGGTAATCAAAACGACGATGGACGGAAAAGTTTTATTGACGTTGAATTATCCAAAGGAAACCGGGCAGTATAGTAAAGCCGAAGAATTTGTTCCCACAGAAACTATCATTGCACCCAACGGCGATATTTATGTGGCCGATGGTTATGGAAAAGACTTTGTGATACAATATGATCACAAGGGTAATTATATCCGCCACTTTGCCGGCCGCGGCGAAGGTGATAAATATATAAAGAATGCCCATGGCATTTGTATTGATGACCGGGATAAGGATCATCCTTGTCTGATTGTAACCTCAAGGGTGCAGCATTCTTTTAAAAGATATACAATGGCCGGGGAATACATGGATACTATACCATTGCCCGGTGCCTGGGTTTGCCGTCCGGTGATCAAAGGTGATTATCTGTATGCGGCCGTTTTGCAATCGCATGCACGGCTGGATGAAAAATCAGGCTTCATCCTTATTCTTGATAAAAATTATAAAGTGGTTTCTAATCTCGGAGGCAACTTGCCCGGCTATACCAACAATTTGCCGGAGGAAATGTACCAGACCATTAAAGTATTTCAATACCCGCATGATGTATGTGTTGATGACGAGGAAAATCTTTATGTAGCACAATGGAATTCCGGCCAGGTTTATCCTTATAAACTATCACCGGTATGATAAAAGGATCGTTGCTGGCCTGTTTACTTTTTTTATTACAGGATTGTATGGGCCAGGGAGCCTTTCAACTGGCACCACCGCAGTTGATTTATACTTCTTCATTTTTTTCGGGCAGTACTTTTTTCAAGGTGATCTTCAATCAGCCCGGCGTCAGTATTCATTATACCACCAATGGAAATGAGCCAACGGACAATGATTCTTTATATTCAGGTCCGGTGCAGGTTGTAAAAAGAACCGTGGTAAAAATAAAAGCCTTTTCCAAAGATTTTATTCCATCCGAATCTGTCAGTGCCATTTTTGTTGCAGATGGCAAAGCTATCCGCAGGATACAATATTCCATGCCGAATGAGAACTATGCAAAAAATAATGACAATATTCTGCATGATAATATCGGGGGCATCGCCAATTATAGAAGCGGCACCTGGTTAGGTTACGATAATGATTCAGTTATCCTGTTCATTGACTTGCAAAAGAAGGAAACCATACACAGTATTTTGATCAGTTTGTTGCAGGATGAAAATAGCTGGATCTTTTTACCGGAGCAGGTACAAGTTTTTTATTACAGTGAAAAAGAAAATTTATTCAAGCCCGCTGGCGCTAAAATATTTGATCATCATGAGCCGGGACCAAAGCATTGCAGCATCCAGGAAATTTTACCTGCTCATAAAATAAAAACAGATCGCTTGAAACTGGTCTTGTTACCGCTGAAAAAAATTCCCGATTGGCATGCCGGCAGGGGTAAACATGGCTGGCTATTCATTGATGAAATAAAAGTATATTAAACACATGCAGCGCTGGAAAAATTATTTATTCAATGCGTCCTTTACTCTCAACTGTCTACTGTTGTTCCTGGTTTTGTTTGAAAACAGGTTATCCATTCCACCCTGGCTGCAGGTGGCAGGGCGTATGCACCCGCTGATCCTTCATTTTCCCGTGACCCTTGTAGTTTTATACGCCCTGGCTACTTTGATATTTTCTTTTCAAAAAAGAACCGATGATGATTCTTACAAAAACATAAGCAACCTGTTATTGTTACTCGCTTCATTAAGTTCGGTGATCACCGCATTGGCAGGTTTATTTTTATCGAAAGAAGAAGGGTATGATGCCGAAGCTTTGCTTTGGCATAAGTGGAGTGGGGTTGTCGTGTCTTTATTCACTTTGGGCTGGTATTATTTCAACAGGCAGGTGAACGCAAAAAAAATAATTTCATTATTTACTTCCGTGGTTGCACTGGTTATCATCATTTTTGCCGGGCACCAGGGCGCCGGTATTACGCACGGACAAAATTTTTTACTCGCACCCATGATGCCGGAAAAACAACAACCTGTTGTTGATGTTGATGAAGCTATTGTTTTCGCTCATATGGTAAAACCTATTTTAGAAAAAAAATGTGAGTCTTGCCATAACAATAAAAAGGCGAAAGGTGAACTGGTCATGGAGACCGAAGCCTTATTGTTAAAAGGAGGAAAGAATGGAAAATTATGGGATAGCACCGCTGCTGATTTTGGTCTATTGCTTCGTCGGGTTCACCTCCCGCTGGAAGCAAAAAAGCACATGCCACCACAAGGCAAGCCCCAGCTGACGGAAGAAGAAATAGAGATCATAGCACATTGGATAAAAAAAGGTGCTGATTTTACATTACGGGTGGCTGATCTTTCTCCTGCGGATACGCTGCGCCAGATAGCCACCAAAATTTTTACCAGGGCTGAAATGGCGGAGTATGATTTTGATGAAGCTGACCCTTCTGACATTGAAAAATTAAATACGGTCAACCGGGTGGTGAGTACCGAAGCGCTGGGTTCACCTGCGCTGTCCGTATCATTTTTTAATAGCCATCTTTTCCAGGCCGGCCAGTTAAAGGAACTTGACAAGGTAAAAAAACAAATCGTTACGCTTGACCTGGCTAAAATGCCTTTACAAGATGAAGACCTTAAAAGTATCAGTGAATTTGAAAACCTGCGACGGTTGAACCTTAGTTTTACCGGCATTACAGGCGCCTCATTACCTGAATTGAAAAAATTAAAATTCTTAAAAAGTTTGTCCCTGTCGGGCACGCAGGTAAATGCGAAGGACCTGGAGCAGTTAAAAAGTTTTTCCGGCTTAAAAACAGTGTACACCTGGAATACTCCTATTGTAGCGGCAGATATAGAAAAGCTGCAGCTGCAGGTAAAAAATATAAGGTTTGAAACAGGATTCAGGGGCGATACGATCATATTAAAATTATCACCCCCCGTTCTGCTGAATGAAGAAGGATTTATTACAGAAGCAGTTCCTTTAAAACTCAAACATTATATACAGGGCACTACCATCCGATATACATTGGATGGCAGCGAGCCTGACAGCATCAGCTCCCCGGTTTTTAAAGGAGATGAAAAGATCAACAGCAATATGGAGATCAAAGCGAAGGCTTATAAACCGGGATGGATCAGCAGCGATTTGATGGAAGCGTCGTTTTATAAAAATACGTATACACCAGATACGGTAATTTACCTGACCCGGCCGAATGAAAAATATAAAGATGATGCCGGCAAATTATTGATAGATCATAAAAGAGGAGAATCAGATTTTCGATTTGGCAATTGGGTGGCTTTCCGGGAAAACCGGATGGAATGTGTACTGCGGTTTGAAACATCTACACCGGTGCAGAGCATTACCCTGAGTACGCTGGTAGATGCTGGCAGTTATATAATGCCGGCTGCGAGTATTGAAATTTGGGGTGGCGATGATCTTAAAAATATGAAAAGATTGGGCAGGCTGGTGCCCAAACAGCCCGTTAAAATTCAGGGCTCCGCTAAGAAGGGGTTTGAATGCAAATTCGATAGTACGGATGTAAAATATATAAAGATCATTGGCAATCCCGTTGCCAAATTACCCGCCTGGCATCCCGGCAAAGGGGATAAGGCCTGGCTATTTGTAGATGAGGTGCTGGTGAATTGAAAAGAAGCAATTATAGAAATCGGTTATTAAGTGGCCGTAATTGATAAAGAAAATAATGAGTGCGGGTGGTCGTGTATATTTATGGCTTGCCAATAATTTTTATGCCAGTTCGTATTTACAAACTTATCTATACTACAATATATTCTTTGATATTTTTTTCCTGCACCAGCAATGAGAACATAACAAAACCTATAGGGGCTAAGCTTAATATTTGGCGGAATGGTGTTTTCCACAATACGTTGTTGTTTTTTGCATAATATCCAATCAGGGCATAGGTTATATTTACCAAAACAATGTAAGCTTCAATGACTTTGAAACTAAGCCAGCTATTCATATTGATTTTTTCGGCAGCAATATTTACCTGCTTTACAGGGTGCACATCAAAAAAATCGGTTTCCCTATTTACATCTATTGCTCCGGCCCGCTCGGAGATTGATTTTGAAAACAGCCTTACAGAAACAGAACAGATCAATTTAATCACCAATGAATACACGTACATGGGCGGGGGTGTGGGTATTGGTGATTTTAATAACGATGGCTTGCAGGATATTTTTTTTACCGCCAATCAAATCAGTTGCCGTTTATATATAAACAAAGGGGGCTTTTCATTTGAAGACATAACAAAAAAAGCCGGGTTAACCACCAGCCAATGGTGCACCGGTGTCAGTATAACCGATATCAATAATGATGGCTGGCAGGACATATACATAAGCATCAGTGGCCCGGTACCTTCAGCCGACAGGAAAAATTTATTGTTCATCAATAATCATGATCTCACATTTACCGAAATGGCGGCTGCATATGGTTTGGATGATGACAGCCATTCTACCCAGGCCGCTTTCCTGGATTATGACAAAGATGGGTGGGTGGATATGTTCCTGCTCACACACCAGATGCAGGGTGAAAGCATGAATAAAATAATACCAAAAGTTTTGGATGGCAGTTCACCCAGGAATGACAGGCTATTCCGTAATGAAGGAATAGATAGTATGAAGGGACATCCTGTTTTTAAGAATATTACCCTGCCCGCCGGTATCCGCGATGATGGTTATGGATTGGGAGTAGTAGTAAGTGATTTCAATGGCGATAACTGGCCCGATGTATATGTCAGTAATGATTATATCGGTAACGATTGCATGTGGCTGAATAATAAAGACGGCAGTTTCACCAACTCAATAGCCCGGTCACTCAACCACCAAAGTTATAGCAGCATGGGAACAGATGCTGCAGATATTAATAATGACGGGCTGCCAGATATTACTACCCTGGATATGATGCCGGAAGACAACCTGCGAAAAAAGATGATGTACTCCATCTTAAACAATGAACGTCACCAGCTTGAAAAAAACTTTCATTATGAACCCTCTTTCATGCAAAACACCCTGCAGCTCAACCGCGGTATAGCAAAAGTAAATGATACATTGACACCGGTTTTCAGTGATATCGGGTACTATTCCGGTATGGCCGAAACCGACTGGAGCTGGAGTATACTGGCTGCGGACTTTAACAACGACGGGTTTAAAGACCTGCATATCACCAACGGTATGGGCCGTGATATGATCAATAGTGATTTTGTAAACTTCCGTTCAGGTTTTCCCAACCGCAATGACCGAAATTCTTTATTGCTTCAGCATTTGAAAACCCTGGGCACTGTACCATTATCCAACTACCTGTACATTAACAATCACTATTATACTTTCAGCAATGAATCCGTATCGGCAGGCATACATGAAAAGGCCATCAGCAGCGGTGCGGCTTATGCTGACCTGGATAATGATGGCGACCTTGACCTGGTTGTAAATAATATCAATGCCAAAGCTTTTCTGTTTTCAAATAACAGTATTGAGCAAAATAACAGCCAGCATAATTTTATCATCTTCCGGCTTAAGGGACCTGAAAAAAATAAAGATGGCAAAGGCTGTATTATCAAATGTTTTATAAACGATAGTGTTTTATTGCTTGAACAAAATCCGGTCCGGGGTTACTTATCTTCTATGGATAACCGTTTGTTTACCGGGCTGGGTGAAGCTGAAACAATTGATAGTGTTCTTGTCACCTGGCCTGACAACCGTCAACAGGTGTTGAAGGATGTAAAGGCGAACCAGCTTTTGGAAGTGGATTATAAAAATGCCGGGCAGAGCCGGCGATCTCTGCCAGGCCCCGATGTCCTGTTCAGCCGTTATGCAAGTACAGCCGGCATTCATTTTAAACACGCTGATCCCTTCTTTTTTGATTATTATTTTCAGCGCTTGCTGCCGCAAAAATTTTCATCGCCGGGGCCAGGTTTGGCGGTGGGGGATGTCAACAAGGATGGACTGCATGATTTTTTTATTGGTAACGGGTATGCTTTGAATGGAAGCCTGTTTATTCAGCAAGCCAATGGTAAATTCAAAGAAAAAAAAATAGATACGGAAGAGAAATATGAAGAAGACACGGGTTGCGTTTTTTTTGATGCCGATGGCGACGGTGATGAAGATCTGCTGGTAACAAGCGGTACCAATGAATTTGATAAAGGAAGCCCGTATTATTTACCCCGGTTATATATTAATGACGGCAGTGGAAATTTTGCACGCAATAGCCAGGCTATTCCGCAGCACCTCACCACGGTGACAAGTGTTGTTAAAAGTCTTGATTGGGATGGGGATGGTGATCTGGATTTGTTCCTGGGTGGACGCATTTCCACAGGGAATTACCCGGCTGCACCTCCCAGTTATTTACTGCAAAACAACCAGGGCATTTTTTCTGATGTTACTGCCAGCTTGTGCCCGGCATTATCCACAGCCGGAATGGTGACAGATGCTTTGTTTGCCGATATTGACGGGGATAACATGGAGGAATTGATTATAACAGGAGAGTGGATGCCGGTCCGTATTTTCAAAAATCAAAAAAGCAGGTTTACAGAAATCACCACCGGAAGCGGGATAGAGGAACTTAGCGGCATGTGGCGTAGTATAGCTGTTGCGGATCTCGATAATGATGGAGACAATGACCTGGTGGTTGGTAACATGGGGTTAAATAATAAATTTCAATTCAGCAATAATTTTCCCTTGAATCTATGGTATACGGATATTGATGGCAACGGCTCCACTGACCCTCTGCTTGGTTATTATATTCCCTCCGAAACAGGTAAAAGGGAGTTATATACAGCGAAAGGGCTTGGCGATCTTGCCGAACAGGTACCGGCACTGAAAAAAAAGTATCTCTATAACCAGGACTTTGCTGTTGTAAAAATGGAAAATGTATTCGAAGGCCTGCAACCTGTAAAATTGCAAGCCAGGATATCTGCAACATGCTGGTTTGAAAATTCAGGAGCCGGTCGTTTTATAAAACATGAACTTCCTGCCGAAGCCCAGTTTGCTCCTGTCAATTGCATATTGGTTGCTGATTATAATAAAGATGGCAGGAAGGATATTTTGATCGCCGGTAATGAATACCAGAATGAAGTGATGACAGGAAATTTTGATGCAGGATACGGTTTGCTGTTGCTTGGTGAAGAAAACAAAAAATTCAAACCCATTTCCCATCAGCAATCAGGAATCTTTTTGCGGGGTGATACCCGCAGTATGCGGATGATAACCATAAAGGATCAACCGGTGATACTGGCTGGGGTCAATAATGAAGCGCTGCAAATGTTTATGCTGAAAAAGAACTAAAGTTGCTACAGAAGCTTTTTGTGTGGCTCCATATAAACAACAAACTTTAGCAGCATATATTTTAGAGCGGAATGCTTTACCATCTGCTTATCCTGCAGATGACAGCAATAAAGCTATCTTCACCTGATCTGGCCTTGCCCGACTAACTTCAATTCAATCAGTGCAAAAGATTTTTGATACGCTCATAGACAGTTTTATAGAAAATAAAGTAGGCATAGCGGAAAGTTTTTTAAATAAACACCTCGCCGGGCACCTGAAAGAGAATTTATTGGCCCTCTATAAAGAAAACCAACTTTTGTCTGCAGGAACAGGAAATAACCAAAAGGCTGAATATAATAAACTATTCAGGAGCGATATCATTTACTGGCTGGATCGTAAACACAACAACCCGCATGAAAATAGTTTTTTCGATTTGATGGATAATTTTGTTGAACATCTGAATGCAACATGCTATATGGGCATTACCAGTTATGAATTTCATTATACATTATACGAAACGGGAAGTTTTTACAAAAAACATCTTGACCAGTTTCGTAATAATGACAGCAGAAAATACTCTATGATCATGTACCTGAATGAAGAATGGCAGGAAAAAGATGGTGGAGAATTATGCATACACTACCAGGATAAGCTTCAGAATATTTCTCCGGATAATGGAAAGGGTGTTTTCTTTTAAAAGTAATGAAATGGAACATGAAGTACTGGTGACCCATAAACCCAGGATGAGTACTACGGGCTGGTTAAAGTGCTGAGCTTTGTTTAAGACTTCAATAATTTCGGAGATTTTTAAAAGAACAGTCCAAAAACTTTCTTAACCAAATTTATTACTTTAGGAAAATTTTACAACAAACCCTGGCAATCGCTGGACATGTAGTTGGATTGAATAATCAAATTTTGTTATTGAATTATAACGTGTTCCCTGCTCCATTTTAATAAGGATGCAGGCAGTCGCGGAGGGCTGCTATATTTACCACAAACTTTTATTTTAAATTTGAATTCGGTCCTGGTGAAAATCGTTGGAGACCAACATGGCAGAAATCCATGGCCTGCAATTCTAACAAGCTGTTCAACGAACTGAGTGCTGAAAAAAATATTTTTGATGCGTCAGTATGAAACTTGAACTTCTACAGCCCCGGCAAGAACTGAAACCATACATTAGCAAGATGTGGGTTTTTGAAAGCAACGGACGGTTGCCCGATGAGGATATGAAGTTAATTGTTCCCAATGGCCTTTTTAAACGTGTCATTCCCGTTCACAACGGACTTTCAGGTAAATACAAAGACTACTACACTGGCTTTCCTGTTTATATCCGCAGTTCTCTTGATGTTATCCTACATCTCAACACAAAATGCAGGAATGATCAAAAATATCCTGGTGGTAACCTCCATCATACTTTTTTTATGGGGTATGGTAGAACTTATTTTCTTTTTCCCGTTAGCCGCTGCATTTAGTTTGGTATCCTTTCTAATGACTGCCATTGCCACTATGCAAATAAAAAATATAAGATCCTGAAGTATGCAATCAAATTGCCAGTAAAAGCATTCAAGGGACCTTTATAAGGTTTCAGAAGTGATGTTAATCCTGGTGAAAAAAACCACGGTGAGTTATAAAGCTCCGGCAGCAAACCTGGCTTAGGTAATGGATGATTTCAATTGCAAGGGGACCATTTCAGAATTACCAGGACAATATTAATTATCAGTCAGGGTCGACAGCAGGTTGTTTTGACCAATTATTATTTCCATAGCCTGATAAATTGCTAACTTTAAAATCCTTGCCCTGCAAATCCTTTATTTATTCTCCAACAAAACAAATGCATATGAAAGTCATATTTCTATTCCTGGTAATTTTTACAATTTGCTATGGATGTAATACAAAAAAAGAAACTCCGGTCCCTATATCTGGAAACGTGTTGTCCCCGGCTGAAATACAAATAAAAATGGCCTTATTAGCTGCTCCACCTGAAAAAAGAGATAGTAGTACCGTTTATGGTTTCAATGATGAAAAGCAACTCGTTCTTTTAAAACAAGGCAGCAATGAATTGATTTGTCTTGCAGACAATCCGGCTGATTCTGCCTTCTCTGTTTCTTGTTATTATAAGGACCTTGAACCTTTTATGAAAAGAGGAAGGGAATTGAAAGAGCAGGGTATGAACGATCAGCAGGTATTTGATACACGGGAAAAAGAAGTAATGGCAGGAACTTTGTTGATGCCCAAACAACCTGCAACACTGTTTGCTTATTCTGCAAAAGCGGAAGATGTAAACCGCACAACAGGTGAAGTGAAGAATGGATACTTGCGTTATGTCATTTATATACCATATGCCACATCCCAAAGTACAGGTTTGCCATTAAAGCCGTCAACACAGGGTATGCCCTGGATTATGGATCCGGGAACCCACAGAGCGCATATCATGATCAATCCCTAGAAACCATAATGTGAACAAAGATGCTGGTTAAGATTATTTTGAAAAGGAAAGAGATGCAAATTTAAAATCTGGCCTACCATCAACATTAAAAATAAATTCATGCGATTTCTTTTTCTTTTCTCTTTTTGGTTTTTGTTTTCCTGTAATCAACAAACAGCAAATTCTGGTAGTACCCTGGTTAATTATTTTACATATGGTAACGATTCAATTGAATCAGCAGGAGTAAAAATGATTCCCATTAAAACAGCGGTAGGTGATTTCAAGGTTTGGACGAAACGGTTTGGCAATAATCACAAAATAAAAATATTGTTATTGCATGGCGGCCCTGCCTTGACGCATGAGTACATGGAATGTTTCGAAACCTTTTTCCTGAGGGAAGGCTTTGAATTTTATGAATATGACCAGTTGGGCTCATATTATAGTGATCAGCCAAAGGACAGCAGCCTCTGGACAACTGCTCGCTTTGTAGAAGAAGTTGAGCAGGTTCGCCAGGCCATCGGGGCAGACAGTACTAATTTTTATTTATTGGGCAATTCATGGGGTGGCATCCTTGCTATGGAGTACGCATTAAAGTATCAAACTCATTTAAAAGCCCTTTTAGTTTCCAATATGGTGGCAAGTGCACCTGAATATGGAAAATATGCTCAAGAGGTACTGGCAAAACAAATGAAGCCAGAGGTGCTTGCCGAAGTGAGAGCCATTGAAGCAAAAAAAGACTATGAGAATCCCCGCTATATGGAATTGCTTGTTCCTGATTTTTACCGGGAACATTTGTGCCGGTTGCCCGAATGGCCTGATGCCTTTAACCGCTCAATGAAACATATAAATGCGGAAATCTATACCATGATGCAGGGACCCAGTGAGTTTGGTATCAGTGGCCGCCTGGCCAGTTGGGATATTAAAGATCGCTTACGGGAAATTGAAGTGCCTGCCCTGATGATAGGTGCCCGGCACGATACGATGGATCCTAAAGCCATGGAAGAACAAAGCAAGCTGGTTAAAAAGGGCCGATACCTGTATTGCCCGGATGGAAGTCACCTGGCTATGTGGGACGATCAACAGGTGTATATGAATGGAGTTATTAAGTTTATTAAAGATGTGGATGGCGGAAGTTTTTAAAATGCCATTCTACATTGAACAGGTTCAGCATATAATTATTCTTGAGAAATTCTTTCAACAATTTGTTTGCAAAAATGCCCTTTGCTTTAGGGAAACAATTCTTCATCAAATCGTAAAATTTCCCTGTTTAAAAATTTTCATCAACGAATTGCCGGCAATACTCTTTGATCATTTGGCGGGTATTTCTGAATGATTGTAATATTTCCTCTTCCGTTCCGGTTGCCTTTGCGGGGTCTGGAAAATCATGGTGAAATTTTTTTGCATTGGATGGAAAGAAGGGACATCTTTCTCTTGCATTATCACAAACCGTGATCACAAAATCAAAATCAATACCCCGGTACTCATTTATGTTATTGGAGGTGTGACTTGAAATATCAATCCCATCCTCTTTCATGGTAGCAATAGCTTTTGGATTAACCCCATGTGTTTCTACACCGGCACTGAAAATTTCCGCTTTCCCATTCGCATATTTTTTTAAATAACCCTCAGCTATCTGGCTGCGGCAACTATTGCCGGTACATAACACCAATATCTTTTTCATTATTAAATTTTAATAATATTTATTTACGGTTTCCCGCCATCCATTATAGAACCTTTGAGGATTCCCTGGTGTTTTTTCCTTTTCGCTTTACCAGGTCATCACCTAAGTCGTCCCTGGCCTGTTCTGCATATTTCAAAATTTCTTCTACTATCTGCGGATATTGCTTTTGCACATCATAAACAGTTCCGGGGTCATGCCTCACATCATATAAGGCCATAGGTACTTCAGCGATGGGGGTTGGTCCAGGAGTGCCATCCTTGCCGGGACTTCCATTCGTATACGCCTGCGATTGATGCGGCAATACCAGTTCCCAATGTTTATATCTGATCAATTTCAGATTGTTAAGATCATAATATACATAGAATACTTCACGGAGTGATGTTTTTGATTTACCAGTCAGTAACTCTAAAAAGTTCAGGCCATCGATCTTTTCTTTGGGTAATGCTGAATTCGTTGCCGCCATAATGGTAGGTAAAAGATCCATCTGTGTGAGCAGCTGATTGCATATGGATCCCGCTGCTACTTTCCCGGGCCAGCGAATAAAACAAGGGATGCGGGTGCCACCATCCCATGCTGTGCCTTTTCCTTCTCTTAATCCGCCGGATGAGCCGGCGTGATTGCCGAAACTAAGCCAGGGCCCGTTGTCGCTGGTTACTATCAGCAAGGTATTTTTTGATAAACCGGTTTTATTTAATACTTCAACCACTTTCCCAACCGACCAATCTATTTCACTGATCACATCGCCAAGCAGATCAGAACCAGACTTACCCTTAAATTTACTGGAAACAGCAAGTGGCACATGAGGCATGGGATGAGCCAGGTATAAAAAGAACGGTCGATTTTTATTTTTTGTAATAAACTCTTCGGCCTTTTCTGTAAGCGTTGTTGTTATTTCCGATTGTTGTTCAAGTGTAGAAATCGTCAGCACCTGCTTATTACCGTCGTACACAGGAAGCGGGGGAAATCTCATTCGCCAGTTACCAGTATCCGAGATGGGGTGACCTTCATAATTGACAGGCCACATATCATTGGAATAAGGGATACCATAATAATTATCAAATCCATATTGCAACGGAAGAAAAGGAGGTTTACTACCCAGGTGCCATTTACCCAGCATGCTGGTAGTATATCCCGATTTTTTCAGCAGGCTTGCAATAGTTTCCTCAGCGGGATTTAATGCTTTGGAGCTCCAGGGCATTAAGGCACCTCCGCTTAACCCGATCCGGTTGGGATAACAACCCGTTAGCAATGCAGCCCTGGAAGGACTGCATACAGCCTGGGCTGAATAAAAATGTGTGAATCGCATACCTTCCCTGGCCAGGCGATTAAAATTTGGCGTATTGTACCCCGTAGCTCCATATGGTTCAGTATCGCCGTAACCCATATCATCCATATTGATGATAATGATATTAGGTTTGGTTAATCCTTTTTTGGTTGTCTGCGCATGAATAACTCCTGTTGCAGTGAAGATGGATAAAAGGAAAAATATTTTTCTCATGATGTAAGATGGTTTGTTATTCTATAAACAATTCTTCTGCAAAGATCGGGGCCTAATAATTTCAAATCCTGGTACCTGAGTTTTTTGTTTATGCTTATTTTAAAATAGGGTAATGAGTTATCATCAACAACCGGTTGCAAAAATCATTCGATGACATACCAGGTATAAGTTTCAGGCGGTATACTGAATGTTAGTTCAAGTTCATAATCCCTGTTGAGGGTTTTTAGCTTTTTCTGATTTTCTTTTTCACCTATTTTAACATCCCTAACCAGGCCGGTATAATAAAGCGGAATTTTTATTGTCCTTGTTATTTTTTCCTTTAAGGGGTTGTATAACATCAGCAGACCTTTTGTTTTTAATGCCGGGTTTACATGCAGTATGCCATCCCAATCTCTTCCGTCGGCTCTGCGTAAATGGATAACATCCGAGTTCAATATATTCCTGTATTTTTTATACCAGTTTATCGTTTTGATCACCATTTGTTTGGTCTCTTCCGTATCGTACAACCTGGGTCCGCGATAACAGGCCTGGACACCCGCGCCATAATACTGCATCATCAATTGTTCGTAATCCTTTAAATGTTGACTGAGTGGTTCAAGTACCGCCTCCGCACCACCGCCCTGGTAGCGGGTAAGTGGCACAAAGCCCCAGCTCATAGAAGGTGTCTTTTCCCAGGTGCCGTCATAAATATTCTGGCGATTTAGTATCATTTGGTTTTCTCTTGGTAGAGAAAAATTCACTTCCCGGTAACCTATACCGATTTTATGAGTGCCATCTAAAAAATACCAATCGGGTGCATTGATGTAAACGCCTTTTTCATTTAACCAATGGTATAATTCTTTTTGTATTTCCATTTGCCGCCACTGCGAATCATCAAGACCTTTATGACCCGGATGCGAGGTGGAAGCGCAAACATCACCGGGATAGGGGCCGTCATTTTCCCAGATATCGAAACCGGTTTGCGTAAAGAAATATTTTATTTTATCCCGGTAAGCCAGTCCCCACTTACTGCCGAAGCAAGGGGCATTGCCAAAGAAAGCGCCACCAGGTTTACCTGTCGCGGGGTTGATCACATCATCTTCGTCGCTGATACGTCTTGAACTGAATAAAGAATATCCGCCGATCTTAATTCCTTTGCTGTGCGCATAGGCAGTATTCTTTTTCCAACGCTCAATATTTTGTTGAGCGCTATCTTCCATATTGATATGACTGCCAAAACTTAATATCAGCGCTTCATAACCGGTAGCTGCGCATTGATCAATCGCATTTCTAACCTCATCATCATTCTTACTCACCAGGTGCATGAAGATAGGGTTGGCGGTGGTCCAGGGCGCAATGGTATTATACATTTTCCGGATAGCAAGCCCCCTTCTTTCGCGGTCATAACTATCCATCAATAATTCAAAACTGCGAACAGAATTAAACAACTCACCGGGATGTAATTCAATGCCCGGCGCCTTATCAGGATATACCTCAAGGATGCAGGGTGTTTCATAATAATAATTTACCTGGGAGGTATAAGTAGAATCGGTTTTCCAGTGGAGGGTCTGATCACTGATATCATATCGCATAGCATTGTTGAAAGCATAGTTGGTTTCAATATAAATGCCTTGTTGCTTTTTCATGACCTCAGGTTTGCCTACCACAGCGCTTTCTTCTTCCACTACAGCCAGCACTTCATTTTTAACCCGGTCTATTTTAAAAGTTTTGGTTCCTTTATTTTCAATGGCGATCCATTTTGTAATTACCGGCAGGCCATTATATAATTCATAATTCACGGTTACGATTACATCTTTCAAATGCGGGCTCGAATGTTTATAGATGAAACTTAATACTTTTCCCTCCGGGTGCTTTGTATTGGAAGCCCACCAGGTTGCCGTTTTTCCGGTTGGTGTTTGAGGTGACCAATGTATAAAAGGGTTAAGGTTGGTGACCTGGTAATGGTCAAATTGAAAATCGTTTTTGTCATGGGTAAAAGTATCAAGCCATTCAGGTAATAGGTAGGCTTTTTCCTTTTGACCATACAGGCCCCCGATATTATATACTTGACCATCGATGGTAATGACAGCTTCGGGCATAACAGCCCTTATCAATTGTTGTCCTGTAATCATATTTTTATAATCTGTGCACACAACATTGGGAGACAAGCGAAAAGTTCTTTTCACCAACCCATTGAAAAGGATAATATCTTTTTTACCGGGGTTTAAGTAAACACCTGCTTTTTGAGTGACAGGTTTAATTAACCAATCACTCTTTTCTATTGTAAATGTTGAGGGCTGGGGCAGAATATTTAACTGGGCACTGCAGGCAACGGAAAAGATAAAAGTTATAAGCACCAATCCATATTTTATCATCAGGCTGAAATTTTAGATACAAAAAATTAAAAACCAGTTGCCGGAGAAAAGATTAAAGATCATCCGGCAACTTATAAACTTTACTATTTACCTTATACAGGGAGTCAACAGGAACTTTAATGACCCTTCGGTCGTAAGTCATTAATCCGTTTACTTCTCCTTCTACATCCGATACCTGGGTATAAATAGCAGATGATAATCCCCTGGGTATATATTTTTCCAGCAATTGAACAAAGTTGGAATATTGTATTAATAATGAATCTGCGCTTTTGAAACTCTGATAACCCCAATTAGCTTTGCTCTGCCAGGTATGTCCTTCAAGTGGTAATCCCAATCCACCGTACTCACCCAGGACCATGGCTTGTTTTTTACCAAACAAATCAGCCCGTTGCATAACAGGTGCCGGGTAATGATGATAATCGTGTATATCACCTGCCAGAAAGAAATTTCCACCACTGGCACTGTTGACCAGCCGGCTGGTATCATATTTTTTTACCCAATTGGTTATTTCAACTGTATTAAACTGGCCCCAGGCCTCGTTAAAAGGCACCCATACAACAATGCATGGAAAGAAACGGGTAGCGTCTAACAATGCTTTTAATTCTGTTTTGAAAATTTTTTCAGAATCGGCTGTACGAATTTTATCAATAGGTTCTAAAGAAGGATTGGTTATCCATTGATCTCCTTTTGCCATGTCGCCACTGGGCATATCCTGCCATACAAGCATTCCGATTTTGTCGCAATGATAATACCAACGGGCCGGCTCTACTTTTACATGTTTACGAAGCATATTAAAACCCATAGCCTTCGATTGAATAATATCGAATTGCAAAGCTTCATCTGTAGCAGCCGTATAAAGACCATCAGGCCACCAACCCTGGTCAAGCATACCAAACTGGAATAAGAATTCATTATTTAGCATTAATCGCTGGATTCCATTTTTATCAGGTGACATGGAAATTTTGCGCATGGCAAAATAGCTTGTTATCTCATCAAGCACCTGTCCGTTGCGAAGCAGTTGTATTTTTAAATCATACAAAAACGGATTTCCGGGTGACCAAAGTTTTACGTCGTTTAATTTTAAATGAGCGGTAGTACCCGCCGGCATGATTTCATCAGCAATCGCATTTCCATTATCGTTTATTACTATTTTAACCTGGTCTCCTTGTTTTGTATGGAGAACGGACGCCTGTATCTGAATTACTTTTTTATCAATATCCGGAATGTTTAAAATGGATTCAAAATGTGAATCATTTACTGGTTCTATCCACACTGTTTGCCAGATACCGGTAACGGCAGTGTACCAAATTCCATTGGGATTTTTCACCTGCTTACCCCTGGGCTGCGGGCCTTCGTCAGCAGGATCCCACACCCTTACTACTAATTCCTGTTTTCCTTTTTTTAAATTTTCAGAGATATCCAAATAAAATGGATCGTATCCGCCACTATGCGTCAGCAATTCTTTTCCATTAAGGTAGATAGTGGCTTGCCAGTCAACGGCACCAAAATGTAACAGGAGTTTTTTGTTTCTTATGCCTTTTGGGATAGTAAATTGGGTTCTGTACCAGAGGTGATTTTCTTTTCCCACTTCTTTATAAACCCCCGACAGGGCAGACTCTACAGCATAAGGTACCAGTATCTTTCCTTCATAATTTGTGGGCATGCCTTCGGTTACCGGTTTTATTGCATAATCCCAAAGCCCGTTGAGGTTGATCCAGTTTGTTCTTTGCATTTGGGGCCTGGGGTACTCTGGTAAGGGATGTTTGTAATCCACCTTAGCGGCCCAGCAGGTAGTGATTTTTTCTCCGGCAATCTTCCAGGGAGTTTGAGAAAAAGTAGTTTCAAAAATAAATAAACTGGCGACAAAAATAAAAACAGAAACATGTTTATTAAAGGCTTTCATCTCAAACTGAATTTTATATTCCAACAGGAAATTATTTTTTGGCTCTATTTCGAATCTTGAAAATTACCTGATTATCGGGAAAGCAAGAAAACACTTTTGTTCAGTTAGTGAATGTTTCTATCTGGTTTTTATTAATGCTCGTTTTTATATAGCCATCGATCACTACATTTTAAAAGCATAAAAAAAACCACGGCCCAAAGACCGTGGTTCTTTAATCAGGTTTTTGTTCTTATTGTTTCACAAACTGTATCCACTTATTAATGGTATTTCCTTTTATGCTCAGGTAATAGACACCTGTGGCTATAGAGGTTACATCAATCGACATATTATTGTTGCCGGCAGTAATTTGTTTTGATTGCTGGTAAAT
>JBGTNK010000302.1:0-2236 GCA_041743125.1 Chitinophagaceae bacterium | reverse complement strand
TTGGGTACTGGCAAAAATGCCGGCTGCCAATGAACAGCAATATATTGCTGAGGCTATTTATGATAATAATTCCGATATACGCATTACCGGGCTGAGAGCAGCCGCTCAACAAAAAAAAGGTTTATTGCCAATAATAAAACAACTGGTAAATGATTCAGACGCCCAGGTGCGCCGCGAGTGTGCTATCTTGTTGCATCATAATAAATCAACAGAAGCTGCCGGCTTATGGGCTACGCTGGCGATGCAACATGATGGCAGGGACAGGTGGTATTTGGAAGCCCTGGGTATCAGCGCTGATAAACAATGGGACCTTTTTTTTACTGCCTATCTGGACCGGATAAAAGACCCTTTACAATCACCTGCCTCCCGCGATATTGTTTGGCGGGCCAGAACTGAAAAGGCCATTCCTTACCTGGCCAGGCTGGCATCCAATTCCACGGAAAGTTTAAAGGACAGGCTCCGATATTTTCGGGCATTTGATTTCAACACGGGTCCTGCCAAAGCAAAATGGCTGGTGAAAATGATTGTAGATAACCCAACCGGTGATTTGGCGATTAACAAACTTGTTCTACACCACCTTGACATAAAAACGGTGATGAGCACACCCGTTGCAAAGGATGCGTTGCAGGATGTTTTAGTTTCAGTAGCCGGAACAGATGAATATGTGGAACTGGTCAGCCGTTATCAATTAAAAACTGAAAAGTCCAACCTGCTGCAACTGGCTATTCGTAAGCATAATGAACCCTTAGGTAAAAAGGCGGCGTCATTATTATTGCGCCTGGGTGGCGAAGCGCTGGCCTGGCAGGTGATAAATGGAAAAACGGATCCTCAGCAAAATAATATTCTGGCATCGCTTGCAGGCGTTGGAAGTAAAACATCCATTGATATGTTGCAGCGCATTGCCCTTTCTGATAAATATTCCATGCCCCTGCGAAAAGAAGCGGCCGGGAAAATTGGAAAAAGCGGGAGCGGGGAAGAACGTGTATTGGAATTACTCAGGGCAAAGAAAGTTCCGGCGGAATTAATTCCTGATGTGGTAGCCAGCGTAAAAGGATCCTGGCGGGGTGCTGTACGTATGGAAGCGGCCAGCTATCTTCCTGATGATGGCAAGTCAACTATTGCAAAAAAAATTCCCACCCTGCAGGAAATAAATACAATGAAGCCGGATGTGGAAGAAGGAAAAAAAATATTCACCAGCCTTTGTGCTACCTGTCACCAGGTCAACAGCAGTGGTTATGATTTTGGACCTAAGCTATCAGAAATAGGTTCCAAGCTGCCGAAGGAAAGTTTGCTGGAGTCCATGGTAAAACCATCCGCCGGTATTGGCTTTGGATACGAAGGTTGGGAATTGAAAATGAAAGATGGATCCACCCTTTCCGGAATTATTGCCAGCAGAACAGAAACCGATATTGAGATCAAATTACCCGGCGGTGCAAAGAAGGCGGTTAAATCAGCCGATGTAAAAATGCTTACTCCCATGAAAGAATCGATGATGCCGGAAGGACTTTTTGAAAATTTATCTGCGAAGCAAATGGCTGATTTATTAGAATACCTTTCTGAATTAAAAAAGAAATAACAGACGTTTTTTTACTCAGGTGTCAGATAACCGGCAGATCTTTTTTTGTAAGATCGCTGATAGCATCACCGGTATTCAGCGTAGTAACAGGTTCAAAAAGCATGACGGATACTTCTTCACTGGCCACCGGCCGGTGTTCCACTCCGCGGGGAACGATCATGAATTCATTTTCATGAATGGTGATCGTCCGGTCCCTGTACTGCATTTCAAAATGTCCCTTTACCACATAAAATAATTCGTCTTCGTTGTCGTGTTTGTGCCAGACAAATTCACCTTTGAATTTTACCAGTTTTACCTGCTGACCGTTTAGCTCACCCACCACATGCGGACTCCAGTGTTCGGAAAACAAGGCAAGTTTTTGATTGATGTTCACTTTTTCCATGAAGGTTATTTTTGAATTTTATTTCAAAAGAATTAAAAAATATCCTATAATTACCGGGCTATCCTTTTTCAAAACTAACACCAACAACCATGAACCGCAAATTAATGCCCGGCCTGGCTTTATTAAGCCTTCTTGCCTTTTCCTGCAACAAAGAACTCATTCGTCAACCACTTCCGGAAATCCAGTCTGCCCCCGCAATTACAACCACCCAAACACTGGCGACAACGTATACCACCTACCTGATCCGCAAGGGACAGCATTACAGTGATAAGCGACCA
>JBGTNK010000301.1:0-11067 GCA_041743125.1 Chitinophagaceae bacterium | reverse complement strand
GAGAAGGATAATGGTGCTGATGCATATTAAAATACCAAAAGAATGAAAGATAACAGGATGCCCGGACTGATCTGCATAGAATAAAATCGATAGGCCCCAGATACCACGAAGGCCCAGTTCCATATAATTGATGAAGTTTGTGCTGGCGGCTTTTTCTAAAATATTTATAGCCGTGCCCGGGCGGGTTAGCATTAGTATACTAACCGCTACAAGCCAGATGCCGGAAAGGATAATGATCCATTTTGAAATAATGATTATCATACTGACACAAAATTGGGGATTTGAATCGGTATATAACCGGACATGTTGTTGTACAAACAAGCTTTCTGAAAATGGCGGGTATTTAATTTTTATTTTATCGCGGATAAATGTTGGAGAGCAAGTGCTTTTTACAAGTCCTTGGAAACAAAGTTGACAATAAGATTAATATTTGTCGCATTACACCCCCATTAATGTCATTTTCAGACCCCGGGTAGTTTATAAACTCATTCTACATTTGTGGAATATTAATGGCTATTCAAAAATATTAACCAACAAAAATTTAAACTATGGCAAGTGTAAGCACCTATCTTAATTTTTCCCGGAATACGGAAGAAGCCTTCAACTTTTATAAAACTGTTTTCGGTGGTGAGTTTTTTGGCAATGGCATTATGCGGTTTGGTGATATTCCTCCATCGCCTGATATGCCACCTGCATCGGATGCTGATAAGAACCTGGTGATGCATGTTGAACTGCGTATCCTGGGAAGCCATAGCCTGATGGGTACGGATGCTCCCGAATCCATGGGCTTCAAATTAAATTTTGGCAATAATGTTTATATCAACCTGCAACCGGATACCAGGGCTGAAACAAAGCAGTTGTTCGATAAGCTCTCCGCCGGGGGAAAGGTGGATATGGAATTACAGGATATGTTCTGGGGCGATTATTTCGGATCCTGCATTGATAAATTCGGCGTGCAATGGATGTTTAATTGCAGCGAAAAGAAATAATGAGATTTAACCAGGTGAACAAAATTCGGGTTGGTTTTAAACCAGCCCGAATTTTATCCGTGTTCGCTTCTTAAAACTGCTTGCTATCATTTGGCCAATCATTATATTTTGCAAAAAGATTAAGTTTACTACGTAGAATTTGTCAGTGTAAAACTTGTTCCTGAATGGTGCATAAATGATAAACAAATGAAAAATATTATTCTTCTTTTCTTAGTAAATCTATCAGGTGTTTTGTTTTTATATGGCCAGCACAAAACAGCCCATGACCAACCCCGAAGAGCCATTGAATTAGTAATTGATCAGTATTCGGAAGCCAGGGAAAAAAGCGATACCATTTTGCTGAAAAAAATTCTCACCCATGATGTGGACCAACTGGTTTCCACCGGTGAATGGCGAAATGGTTTGGATGCAGCCGTACAAGGAATGATGAAAAGTTCAGGCAATAACCCCGGCACCCGCACCCTCCGCGTTGAAAATATCAGGATGTTCAACCCAGCGACAGCTATTGTTGATTGCCGGTATGAAATTCAAAATACAGATGGCTCCCTGCGAAAAATGTGGAGTACTTTCCTTGTTATTGCTGAAAAGAAAAAATGGAAGATCAGCGCCATACGCAATATGATGCCTTCCGGAAATTAATATGTTTTTTTATTAGCGGATCAACACCTGTATTATTTCATCTCCTGTTTTCAATGTATAGGTTCCCTTTGGCAGGTGACCTGTATTGACCTGGTTGTTTCCCGCCTTTGCCCGCTGAATAATAACTGCTTTACCAAGGCTATTGAACAAAATAATTTCTTTTGCTTCCGCTAATTGTAGGTTGAGCGTTCCCTCGCTAACCGGATTGGGATATACAATGGCTTTATTCTGCTGGTTAGTGTATATCACTTTTATTGTTTTGCTGTAAGCACTTCGACCATCTGTATCCACCTGATGCAATCGATAAAAATTTAGACCCTTTACCGGTTTTGTATGCAGGTAGGAGTAGGTTTGTATGGTAAATGAATTTCCGGCAGCGCTTACGCTTCCGATATTTTTCCATGCAGATCCATCAGCACTATGTTCCACATTAAATTCCCTGGAGTTTTGTTCAATGGCTGTGCTCCAGTTTAGTTGAACGGATATGTCCTCTCTATGGCCGGTAAAGCTGAGCCAGGATACCGGTAAAATAATAATGCTTGAATGCTGGGTTACAAAATTTGAACTGGTGCCGCTGAGGGCAAAATTGGTGAGTGTGCCATTATTATTTCCTTTTTGATCTATCAGCCTCGTCAAACCGGTATTGCTGCCGTTACTTATTCCCTGGTTATTGGTGTAGTAACTTACAAGGCCGGTTTGAGTGGCCGGATCAAGTTCCTTATTCATGTTGCTTTGTATTTCCGTCTGCGTCCTCGCTATATTCCATATCCTAATTTCATCCGCATAACCACCAAAATATTCAGCATAACCGCTTTGATTGCCCAATCCCAGCACGTTTGAGTTTGTTGTGATAGTGCCGGTTTGAGGTAACGAAGCAGCCAGTACGCCATTAATGTATAAGCGGATGATGGCGCCATCATAGGTAGCGGCCAGGTGATGCCAGGTATTAAGAGATGGGTAAGGAGCTGATAAAGTTCTCCATCCCCCGGCTATATGAAAATATAAAACAACGCTGTTCCATCCATTGTCTGTTCTGGGAAAAATATAACCATTGTTTTGGGTATTGCTCGATTTGCTGATCACATTTTGAATGCCCGTGTTTTTTATTGCATAACACCATGCTTCCAGTGTAATCGCTGAGGTAATATCCAGTGAATTATCATCCGGGATGTTAACCATATCATTACTGCCATCAAAGGATATGGCATTGTCTCCGTATTGTACAGGACTTGCTACCCAGGCCGGCGCATTGATCAGGGTTCCATCAATCCCGGCGCTGTTGGTACAACTGTTTACTGTAGCAGTGCCACTGCCCTCATTCATTCTGTAATACGCTACCATTCCTGCGGTATTATTAGCCAGGTTCTTATTGAACATGGTGGCTTTTATCTCGGATTGACTTCGGGTTATATTCCAGATCCTGATTTCTTCTATGTGCCCTCCAAAAAGCTGGCTTAAACCGGTCCGGTTCCCAATTCTTAGTTGACTGGTGTTAGGTGCCAATGATGCTGGTTGTGAAATATGAGTACTGGAAGTTGCGCCGTTCAGATAAATTGTAACGGTGGTTCCTGATTTTATCATAGCAAAGTGGCTCCAGGTATTAAGGGGAGCTACAAGCCCTGAATTGATCCAGACCCAGTCATTGCCAAGTCCACTGGCACTTATAGCGAATTGCAGAGTGCCATCATTATAACGGGCAATTTCATAACTGTTCTCTTTATTAACTATGATGCCGTCATAGGCACTTCCTGTAGGATATATCCATCCTTCTATAGTAAAGTTGGTGCTGAGGTCAAGACTGTTTTGGTCAGGTATGCTTATATATTGTGTAGTTCCGTTAAAATTGAGGGTAAAGTTTTGAGCCGTTGAATCCAGGACAAATAATAATAAAAGGGCAGGTAACAATTTTCTCATGGTATATTGTTGATTTTAATTTGGGAAACATAATTAGCGCTCCGGTTAGTTCCGGGATTGAAAACAGTTATGTTTTATTAAAACATACCCGGTAACATTTAGTATAAAAAACGAAATGATAAATAAACCTTCTTAAAGAATTAAGAGGTGTCGAAGATAAATAAAATTTTCGCTTACCCGCATAATGTAATATGTTTTATAAAGATTCAAATGAACGGCCTCGTTGTTGAAGATATTTTACCCTGTCATCATTACCTTTATCATTCACAATGAAGATAAAGGTTCGGGTTAAAGAAATGCCGGAACTTATTTAAAATTGTTTTTCATTCAAGCCATAAAAAAAATTTATGAAACAAAAATTGCTGGCCAGTATTTCCTCTGTCATTATCCTTTTATTTTTTCCTGCAATTATTCATGCGCAGGTTATCCTGACAAAAGCGGGTCCCAATTCACGGGTGGATTATGACCGGCTAAAAAGAATAGACCATGTTATCAATGATTATATTAAAAAAGACTGGGTAAAAGGGGTAGTTACGCTTGTTATAAAAGACAATCAACTGGTACAATACAAAGGATATGGTATGGCCGATGCGGAAACAAAAAAGCCCATGACCAATAGCAACATTTTCCGGATCATGTCCCAAACAAAAGCAATTGTAAGTGTTGGAATCATGATGTTGTATGAAGAAGGAAAATTTTTGCTGGATGAACCCATTTCGCATTTCATTCCGGAATACAAGAACCCCAGGGTGGTTGATAAATACAATGCTGCTGATACCACCTATACTACCGTTCCGGCCAAAAGAGAGATCACTTTTCGGGACCTGCTTACACATACATCCGGAATTGGTTATGCGGACATAGGTACGGAAACAATGAATGCCATTTACGCCAAAGCCAATATTCCTTCCGGTCTCGGGCATATGGATGTCACGCTGCTGGAGAGCATGAAAATGCTGGCGGCCTTACCGCTGGCTTTTCATCCCGGCGAAAAGTGGATGTATGGATTAAATACAGACCTGCTCGGTTGCCTGGTGGAGGTAATCAGTGGTATGAATCTGGAAGATTATCTCCAAAAAAAACTATTCGGTCCCCTGGGCATGAAAGACACTTATTTTAATTTACCTAAAGAGAAATTCAACCGGCTGGCTACCGTGTATACAGAGGACTCGTTGAACAGGATCATTAAATGGAGCCATACATTCCGGAACATCGATCCTGATTACCCAATGATGAATAGCCATTTTTTTTCCGGTGGTGCAGGCTTGTCCTCTACTGCATTTGATTATGCGGTGTTCTTACAAATGTTGCTGAATGGGGGAAACTATAACGGACACATGATCCTCTCGCCCCGCACGGTAGAATTAATGACACATAACCAGATCGGCGACCTGGATTTGGGAAAAAACAAATTTGGACTTGGCTTTGCGATAACCACCGAAGCAGGAGCAGCTGCCGGTGCAAGAAGTAAAGGAACTTTTGCATGGGGAGGATATTATGGCACTACGTATTGGGCCGACCCGGAAAAAAAATTGATCTGCCTGATACTAACCCAACACACACCTAACAGCCACGGAGATCTCGCTGAAAAGTTTGAAGTTTTGGTATACCAGGCATTGAAAAACTAATAAAATGATGAAGACAACTATGTGGTTTTTTGTTTTTCTTTTTTTCTGTTGTCAGTTGCCTGCCCAAAGTTTACCTATAGGTGAGTCCTTACCTGCCTGGGAGAAAGGATATCTTGACCTGCACCATATTAATACTGGAAGAGGCAGCTCGGCTTTTTATGTTTTTCCGGATGGCACCACGATGTTGCTGGATGCGGGTGAAATGTCACCTTTAAACGGCAGAACCTTTAGCAAACGTAATTCGGAGATCAGGCCCGATTCATCAAAGAAACCATATGAGTGGATCGTCAATTATATCAGGCAGGTAGCGCCGCCAGAGAACAACCGCTCCATTGATTATGGATTGATCACTCATTTTCATGATGATCATTATGGTGCCTGGTATCCCGGTGCCCCATTATCTGGCTCCAAAAAATTTGCACTCAGCGGTATTACCGGGGTCAGCGAATTGTTGCCTGTTCAATTATTATTCGACCGCGGTTTTCCGGGTTATAACTATCCATATGATATGAAGAGCGCAGCCAAACCATATAAAGGGGGTGAGGTAGAAACCAGTCAATACTTGTACAATTATTTTCAATTTGTTGAGGAAAGAAAAAAGAAGGGTTTGCGAATGTCGGAACTGAAAGCAGGAAGCAATAAACAGATCCTTCCTTTAAAAGATCCAACATCTTTTCCTTCTTTTTTTGTGCGGAATATAAAAGCCAATCAATGGATATGGACGGGAAAAGATTCAGGAACTATAGAACATTTTCCGCCGGTTGATGCCGCAAGCAATACGGCAATACCTGATGAAAATAGTTTGAGCCTGGCCCTTACGATTAACTACGGCGCTTTCACGTATTACACCGGTGGTGATAATCCCGGTAATATATTCACCGGGGATAATCCGTTAAGTGATGTAGAAACCCCCATGGCCAGGGCCATAGGAGAGGTGGATGTTGCTACCATGGATCATCACGGCAACCGCGATGCAGTCAATGAATTTATGATAAAGACATTCCGGCCTTCGGTTTGGATAGGGCAAACCTGGTCCTCGGACCATCCGGGCCAGGAAGTATTGCGGCGCATCGTGAATCAGCATATTTATAAAGGGCCGAGGGATTTGTTTGCTACCAATATGCTGGAAGCAAATAAACTGGTTATAGGCCCATTGATCGATGAAAGTTATAAAAGCCAGCAGGGACATATTGTAGTAAGGGTATTGCCTGGCGGGGCTTCTTACTATATAGTTATTTTGGATGATAATAAACCAAACATTCCTGTGAAAAATGTGTTTGGGCCTTATACTTCAAAGTCAAGGAAGGAGGGATTATAAACCGCTCAGTATTATATGAGTTCCCGAATGGAAAGTAAAAGGCAGGACGATAATTATCGTTTATTTAGATTGTGAAGAAGTATTTGACCCGAACAAGTCATATGGTTTCTTGCTTAGCTGATCATTAAATAACCAGGCTATAAAGAAAACGGATGCTACAAATACACACAAAATAAGTAACTGGAAAACGGATGTTTTTTGAATATCCTGTTTTGACCTTACATCACAAATTTCACCGGGGCATTTCTGTATTTTTTCTTTAAAAAACAGCGGATAAACTTTACATCCCAAACAAATTCCAAATGCAGATTCAAAGAACAAGAATAGCAGGCAGATAAAGCAGATGATGCCTGTTACCGGGCTATATGAATTAATGATCACCATCAAAATGAACATGGTGCCTGAAAGCACCACACCAATTGTCCATGCAAATTTTTTTTGCTTTGCACCCACATATTCGGGTGACTGGTTATGTACAATCAACCGTCCTATTATCAATGTTGGGGAAAATTTAGGATTAACAAAAACCCGGATAATGAAATCAGCAAGGAATAGGGTAACAACATATTTGATTGGTAAAAAATTGTTTTTAAAAAGAATAAACATCAGGGAGAGAAAGGTGGCTAAAAATAGAATGCCGGCCGCCGCTCTTATTTCTCTTTCATTTAAAACAGGAAAGTTATAGCCTTCTGTATTTTCTCCGAATTGTATGGTCTTATTCATGTGTTTAATTTTTAGTACATGGTAGCAGGAGCGGATATTTTTGAACTATTGAAAAAAGGGAATGTAGAAACATCCCCTTGCTTACACACATGAGAACGCCTGTTCCCAATTTTGTTGTTGTATTTCTGCTGAGCAACCAGGATTAGCAATTGCAAAAGAGCATGCTGGTAAGAAGAAAGGCGAAAGAAAAAAGAAACAGTTTCATAATAATAAATTTTAGGTGAAAGAAATATTTTTTGTCGCAGATCTGTTCACAAGAATATAGCATAAATGAATATGCTAATAGCGGTGGTCAACAAACAACAGGTTGTGGTCAACAAGCAACATGAGGAAAACGGAGTGGTGATGTCTTTGTGTTTAAACTGTTTTGAGGTGCCAGGGTGATCAACAACGAAAGTTCCGGTGTGTGGAGTTACATACCTGAGCAACAGAGGAATATTTTGTATTTTACACTCGTAAAATACTTTTATGAGTAAAACAGTAAAAGATAAAATCAGTATGCTGCTTTATGAAATTGAAGATGAAGCAGTGCTGAACCAGCTTATGGAGGATGTGGCTTTCTATGCCAGTAAAAATGATATTGTAGATCAGCTGTCTGCGGATCAATTGAAGGAATTAGATAAGGCGATTGAAGAAGCCAACAATAAAGAAACCATTCCCTGGGATGACTTTAAAAAAGAGATGAAGGAATGGAAGAAAAAGTAATTATTCTAAACGCTTCCGCAACAATACACTCAAGGTTTACCAATATCTTCTTAAAGAATTTTCTGCTAAAACTGCTTACAGCTTCCTTGACCGGCTCGAAAAAAGAATTGCCTTTATTGCTAAGAATCCAACCGCAGGGAAACTCTCTTCTAAAAGGCAAAATGTCCGCAGCATTTTATTTTCGCCACATAATCAGCTTTTTTACCGGTATAAGAATAAAACTATTGAGATTCTCTGTCTCTTTGATATGAGGAAAACCCCGAAGAAAAAGCCGTATTGATTGCTTGCAGGCATAAAAACCGGTAAAGCATCAACTAAGAGAACGGGTTTATTACTTTCAGGTTTGACAACCTCTGGGAGGTTGATACGGAGACGCAGTCTCCGCATAACATCCTATATTTTTATTTTTCTTTATTGTTTTGGGACACTACGGACAGTAGGAGAAACAAGGTACAGGGATTCAGCTCTCTTGTTTTTTCGACATTCTCAAGAGAACGGGGGTTGGAACACTACGGACATCGGGGAAGGACACTAACCCAGGCATTAGAAACTGCCCATTTTGTGAACCTTAATTGAAAAGTTCGCAAACTTTTTTTAAAATAGATTCTCCTATTGTATCGGGAATAATATTTTTCCAATTTGTTTTTTCATCGGAACTTGTTATGACGGTTCCCTTCGAATCATAATAGATAACTGAATTTATTTTTGACATTCTGTCGGAGCAATCAAATTCGTTTAGATATAAAGATTTTACATTAACATAATTTAAGGTCTTACCATTTTTGTAAATTGACTCTTTCTTTGATTCAATCTTTGTCCATACTTTTATAACAGACCCATCTTTTGAAACGTATAATGAATTCAGGAAAAATTTGGATGTTCCATCATTTGTTGAGCCAATATAAATCCAGGCTTTTTCTTTTTGTTGTTCTTCTAAAGCTTTTTCTGAAAACGTTTTCTGCAAAGAAGCAAAAATGTCTTGAGGGTTAATTTCTTTCGCCTTAGTGAAATCTGCGATAGCCCCTTCATAGTCTTGCAGTTTATCTTTTACAAGCCCTCTCTCATAATATGTGCTCCCACTTTCAGGATTTATTTCTATGGCTTTATCGTAATCTTCTATTGCTCCATTATAGTCTCTCAATTTCCCTTTTGCATTTCCCCTATTATGAAAGGCAGTGAAGTCCATAGGATTAAGTTGAATCGCTTTGTTATAATCCGTTATTGCCCCACGGTAATCCTTTAGAGAAGATTTTGAAATTCCCCTATTAATATAGGGGAAAGAATTCTTAGGATCAAGTTGAATTGCTTTATTATAATCTAACATTGCTCCATTGTAGTCTTTGAGGTTGGCCTTTGAAACCCCCCTACTGTTATAAGCATCTAAATATTTTGGATCATTGCCGTTCTTTCGGGGTTTCCTTTGTTCGTTAATCAGAGCCGGTCTCACCGGGGTTTGGCCAAAGCCAACCCCGGTGCGTAAGCCGTTACACCAATCTATAATCAAAAGGTTCATAGTTTTTAACAACACCAGTTTCATAAAACGATGCACTGCTATGCTCGTAATCAGTATAATCAATTACTAATTTCCATTTGCCATTTGCTGGATTACGATGTATGTATTTGAGCTTCTGGTTAAAAAACTTTTCATTGTAAATGCCTTTTGCATCAAATGAATCAATAAACACTTTATGTAGTTGTCCTTTCTTCTTTTCTCTTTCGGATACAACACTTGTAAGATAATTTAATGTATCCTGGTCTTTCGCCAGCTCCAACCGTTTTATTATTTCATACGCCATAAAGCGTTTGGCATTTCCAATTATCTTATTGAGATTAAACCCAGGTTCAGGGAAGTAGTGTATAGTATGTACATGGTTAGGCATGACCACATACGATACCGTGCCATAGCCTTGCTCTTTTAAATGATCAAACCATTTATACAACATATCATACCCGTTTATTTTTTCTATTAATGAAAGCCAGTTATAGCAGGTGAAAGTACAGAAGTACCTAGTTGTGCTGTCATCCTGTTTCCTTCTTATTGCCATGACTGAATTTACGAAGATTCCCACGCCGGGGTTGCTGCTAAGCGGAAATCCATTCACGGCAAACCCCGTCGGGACCGCCTAACATTCTCAGGAGAACGGGGGCAGACTAACCACAACCGTTCATCTTTTTTTATTTATTGAACACTATGGACAAAAGGGGATATGGAATTCAGAAAATAAACAGGATTTCTTCAGATGTCCCTGTCTGTAATACAGTGTCTTTGAAATAAAAGGATACGGGGAAAATTACATCTTCATTCCTACCCCAATAAATATTCCCGTTTTTCAAGATGAATTTTTTAAACCGTTCCGGGGCGAAATATTTCAGGTTATCTCCTTTTACATATTTTTCAAACAACGGCAGAAAATTTATTAACTGTGTGCGGCCCGTAGAAAAGTTGACAGCAATAGAAAAATCACTGATGTAGCGGGCAGCTACCACAGTTATATTTTCTTCCTTAGTTTTTTTCGAATCACTTCGCACTTTACGCTTTTGTGAAAGATGAACACCGTTTGCCATTTTTCAATTATTTGTTTGTAGTATGCTTTTAAAAATACCGCAACCTCATTCGCTTCCGCTTCTGTTAAAGGGGTTTTCCCTTTTATTTTTTTGAATACTAAAGTTACGTCATCTCCGGTAATAAGAAATTCCACTTTTACTTCTCTTTTTTGAATCTGAACATGTACATGAATGGGCAAGTGGTCATTGGTATAAAAACGAATCAGGTAGCTGAGGTATTGAAATATTTTCGGCATGTGGGGAAGTTACAAATTTCTGCCTGTAATAATTTTTTGCTTTCGTGCTGATGTGGGTTTACAGGTAAGATTGCTTTGCCAGCTTCCTTATAGTAACAGGCAAGACAGCCTCTTTGAGGCTGATGGTTAGTCGCAGACTAACCACAATCGTTCAGTTTTTTTTTATTTATTGAACCTACGGACAACTGAGGTGGTCAACAAACAACAGGTTATAGTCAACAAGCAACATGAGGAAAACGGCTTGGTGTGGTCTTTGTGTTAAACTGTATTGCGATGCTATGCGTGACTTCACGCACCAACATCAACAACGAAAGTTCCGGTGTATGGAAACATACACCGGGGCATTTTTT
>JBGTNK010000300.1:0-1996 GCA_041743125.1 Chitinophagaceae bacterium | reverse complement strand
GATAATTTTTCGGAAGAGGGCAAGTTTTAAAAATGAATAAATACAGAATATGAATAAATCGGTGAAATCAATTAATCTGAGTAAATCTGTGATTCAGACAAACTATGGTATTATAAAAGCACATGCTGGTGAAATAAAAGTAGAAACGAAGGACGGGGAAGGAAGTGAGTTTATTATTCAATTGCCAGTAAAATGAAAATAACTACATATACTGTACTTCTGTCTTTCTTTCTTTTGCTACATTCATTTACTGCATATACACAGAGCGAAAGTATTGACTCACTCCAAAGAGTTTTGTTGACCCAGAAAAATGATACCAATAAAGTCAACACCCTTAATGCACTTAGCAGTAACTTTTCGATTGATCGTGATTTCAAAAAGGCAATGCAAATGGTACAGGAAGCCCTGTCCCTTTCAAAGAAAATAAATTTTATGAATGGGATAGGAGATGCTTCCCGTAACATCGGGGCGATTTACGAGTTGCAGCTGAATTTTCCCGAAGCCCGGGCAAATTATTATAAAGCATTGGAAAATTTTGAGAAATCCGGCAACAAAAATAAGACCGCTGAAATATACATAGCCATTGCAAGTTCCTATAACCAGGAGGACAATACCCCAATGGCGCTTGAAAATATTTACCTGACATTAAGACTTTATGAAGAAACAGGGGATAAGGCAGGATTGGCAGGCTGTTATCTTATGCTGGGTGGAAACAATAGACATCAAAAGGATTATGCTTCAGCGCTGAAAAATATATTCCAGGCATTGAAAATATCCGAAGAGACTGGGAATAAGATGCTTGCCGCTGCTTGCAATTCAACGTTGGGGGAAGTTTATTTCAACCAGGGCAATTATGAAGAAGCTCTTAAAAGGCATTCCCTGGCATTAACTGGTTTTGGTCAGTCATTCGCGGAGAAATGGAATACGGCATCTACCCTGAAAAGTATCGGGAATATTTATGAAAAGCAGGGCAGTATGGCATATGTTGCCGGCGATAAACCGGGTTCAAAAAATAAATTCAAAGAATCGCATAGTAAATATCTTTCGGCGATAAAATTATATAAAGAAGCAGGAATAGAAGCAGAATGGATTGTCGCTGATACCTATACTGATATCGGGAGATTATTTATTAAGCAAAATAACCTATCCCAGGCAGCGGATTACCTTGAAAAAAGTCTTACTTATTTCAAAGATAATACGGTGAAGAGTAGCCTGGAAAATGTCTATAAAGGATTAGCGGAGTTGGATAGTGCCCGCGGAAACTTTGCAAATGCATTTCAGAATTACAAGATGTATACAGCTTACAGGGACAGTTCATTTAACGAAGAAACTGCAAAGAGGTCGCAACAGATAAAGATGCAGTATGAATTTGATAAAAAAGAAGTTGCCGCCAAAGCAGCACAGGTTGAGAAAGATAATGAGTCAAGGCGAACCAGGAACCTGCAATACCTCGCCATCGGAGCTTTTTTATTAATAGCACTTTTTCTTTTTATCAACAATCGTCAAAAGCAAAAAGCTAAAACTAAAGTTGAAAAAGCATATAAAGAATTAAAAGCAACACAAGCACAATTAATCCAATCTGAAAAAATGGCTTCATTGGGCCAACTGACTGCAGGCATTGCCCATGAGATACAAAATCCATTAAACTTTGTCAATAATTTTTCGGAAGTGAATACAGAGTTGATTGATGAAATGCAACAAGAATTAAAAGCCGGTAATAGTGATAAGGCTATAGCTATATCAAATAACATAAAAGAGAATCAGGAAAAAATAAACAATCACGGAAAACGTGCAGATGCCATTGTAAAAGGTATGCTGCAGCACAGCCGCAGCAGCAGTGGTGTAAAAGAACCAGCCAATATTAATGCGTTGGCCGATGAATATTTAAGGTTAGCCTATCATGGATGCAGAGCAAAGGATAAATCTTTCAATGCAAAATTGAAAACTGATTTTGATGAAAGCATTGGAAAAATAAATATCATTCCGCAGGATATCG
>JBGTNK010000299.1:0-1675 GCA_041743125.1 Chitinophagaceae bacterium | reverse complement strand
GTGTGGTCGGTGAACCGGGTAATTAAATTATCCAGTTTGCCGGGATGGCAATAGTAGATACGTAGTTCGTAATAACGGGTGTCTTTCTTTTTTGTAAAAGAAACCAGGCTGAGGGATAACAGGATAATGGCGCTGAGTAATATTTTCATTATGTTTTTTTCTTTATTATAAATCAAAAGTAGTGAGACATGCTTCGTCCACCCGATTTTTTTTCACCCGGCAAAATCCAGGTTCTCCGTAATACGGGTACCATCTGATTCAAATGCATCCGTATATTTCTTTATTCTTTTTTTTGCTTCCTGCAGATCCATATTGTTCAGGTTGATATTAAGCAGGTCAATAAACCAGGGCAGTTTTATTTTGCTATGCATGTAAGCAATCGCTATTTCTTTTGAAACCGGCAGGGTAGTTTTTTTTGATAAATCAAATACATCCTTATTAACCGCCTTTAATAATTTTTCATATTCTTCTTCCAGCAATTTTTCAAACAAAGCCATAGAAAATGTATCTCCTTTTTTTGTTGCCGTTGGTTCATCGTCTTCTGTTAGTACCGCTCCTTTATGTATCCATTCCCAAAGTATACTCAGCCGGATTTCACCGGTGGCCATATCTTCCATCAGGTACAGTATATCCTCATTACCAAAAAAATCCGCCGGCTTTAGTGCAGCTGCCTGCATGCCCTGCCCGAATGCATTTCCGTATTGAAGGGCGACACTTAACAAATTACGGGCTCCTCTTATCGTTGTGGGTGCGGGTTCAATTAATATCAATCCATCCGAATCTTCCTGCGTAAATGTTAGCCGCGGAAATTCTCTTCCCAATTGATTGGGCTGTCTTTCCCGTTCCCAGACCGGCCTTACGATATGCACCATCTTCCAGTGCGCCACCCATTTGCCGCTGGCACCTTCTGCCTGTTCCCTTTCCGCACCGGCCATGGCTTTTTGCATACTGGCCGCAACACCTTTGGAGGATCCCACCGGGATATTGGGCTCCATCCCTCCCTGCCAGAGGGCAAAGTGGCCGTTACTGTCCGGTGTATTCACGGCGCATCGCACCCGGTTCTCATAGTTGCGCATATACCCATAGGTCATGGTGATGGCTTCTATATCCGGGTTGATAAAATGTTTATCCCAGGCCATGGCATCGGCTACGCTGTTTATATAATCCCAGCGACCGGTATTATACCCCACAAAATGTTTTCCTAATGCCGCCCGGATCTCCATCAACTGGTAGGTGGCTTCCAGTTGCTCCACCAGCACGTACACTTTAATGATTCCTTTTGACAACCCCAGGTGTTCTTCCAGTGCATGCAGGATATCATTCCATAAAGCCGCTTCCCCCGCCGTTTGAACTTTAGGCAGGTACAAAACAACCGAAGAACTTTCTTCGTGCAATTGCCGGTAATTGTTGACCACGTACAAGGTGAGGTCAACAATCGAAGCAGCCATGGCCACTCCCTCAGCATCCCGGATATGACGATCATCGAGATGAAGACCCCGGGCCCGGAATATTTTGGTGGTAAAATTTAATTGCTCCTTCCAGTCTTTGATGATGGGGCGGTCAAAAAAACCCATGGACCATTTATTCATTTCTTCAGCTACCTGCTCCGCCACTTTTAGAAATATAGGATCTTTATGAATGGCAAGTTTCAGGTTGCGCTGGTTATCGAGCGACA
>JBGTNK010000298.1:0-2513 GCA_041743125.1 Chitinophagaceae bacterium | reverse complement strand
AACTGGTAAGACCGATACTTTCTCCCTAATAGCAAGTTTACGGCGATATCGGTCAACCCAAAAGTATACCGCAAGACCCCGCGAACATTCTTTACATGCGGGGTTTTTCAAGGGGCCTTGCGGATACTTTTCTATTTGTTGGTGGCAATGTTTATTGAGCAGTATACTCCGATGAAAATCCTTTGACAATCTGGAATGACAAGATATCTTAATCTACAAAATCACCGAAGGACTAATTAACAATTATGGTATCAAAGTATTTCAGAGCCCAAAATCTAGAAGCACTTTTAGAGGAAAAAATAAGCTTGACAAAAGCTAAAGGAATTGACAAGTTATCTCCGATGAAGGCTTTCGACGATAACCAAATAGATTTTGCATTAGTTCAAAAGAAAATTTCCACAAACAAGTTTGAGTTTTCACCATATCTTGAACTTCTTAAAATTAAAAAACGGGATTCTCTTCCTAGAATGCTTTCAATACCAACTGCAAGAGACAGAGTTGTTCTATTAGGACTTAAAGAATATCTACATTCACATTTCCAATCCCAAGTTAACACCAAACTCCCAAACAGTTATATTAGAGATATAAAAAAATTCATATCCTCTAACAAAGGGAAAAAGATATATTTCATTAAAGCAGATATCGAGAGTTTCTTCGCTAGAATCGAACATCCGATTTTAATCAAAAAATTGGTAAAACATAAATTGCCCAAATACATTCTCAATTTAATCGAAAAGGCAATAAAGAATGCTACAGTCCCCAAAGCATATCGAAATACTGAACGAAATAAATATCAAAATAAGTTAGGAGTACCTCAAGGTCTAGCAATATCCAATATTTTAGCTCAGCTGTACCTTGCGGAATTAGACGAAACTTTGAACAAGAAAAATATTTTATACTTAAGGTATGTCGATGACATAATGATTTTAATGTCTTCAAATAGAATTAATCTGTATAATACTAGTTTAGGTTTAGAGCTAAATAAAGTGAACCTAAATTTAAACAAGGATAAATCACTCAGCGGGGAACTTGATAAAATGCCTTTATTCTTAGGTTATAAGTTGCTAAACAATTCAATTAGCGTATCTGATAAGAATATAGAAACCCTAATCCAAAAAATTGCAGGTAAAATTACATGGATAAAAAATTGCTTAGCTGACCCAATAAAAAGACCAAAATGGATAAAAACAAATAAGCGATTAAAAGAAGTGTTTATTGAAGAACTAAATGAGAAAATTACAGGTGCAAAAAGTAAAACAAAAAACTATGGTTGGCTTTTTTATTTTGTTGAGATGGATGACAAAAGCCTACTTTTTAAACTTGACAATATCATTGAACGAATGATAATAGATTCTAAAGTTTTTAAGTCAAGACCAGCTAATTTAAAAAAGCTTGTAAGGTCATTCTTTGAAATTAAATATAATAATGGAGGTAACTACATAGTCGATTATGATAAAGTGGTAACTATTCTACAAAAAAGGCAATTCTTATTGTTAAGAGGAAGAATTAATGCAACAACCATATATACAGATGAGCAGCTTGAGGAAATTTTTGAAAAATATAAAAATAAAAACCTTAAAGAACTTAAAGAAGAGGTAGGATATAAATACTTTTGATATGGAACTGCCTTCCGAATTATTTCGGGTCTCATCACTGAGAATATGTAATATAATCTGAAAAGTTTAGTTCTCTCAAAAGGAGAAATTGACACATGTATATTAAGGCAGTTCCTTTTTAAAATTAAAATTATGTTTGAAAATTTATTAAATAAAATTTGGACAACAAGGGGATGTAGATTCCAAGCTCACAAACGATTAAATGAAGTAAACAATTGGTCGACATGGACAGTTAATATTTTGACGGTATATATTATTTCTCTAAGTATTTTGTCGTTAAATCCGCCCACATCATATAGTTTTCTTTCTGGAAAAACAGGTTCAATCTTTATGATTTGCATTTCAATAGCAATTCTGCTAATCAGTGTTCTTGAACATTCAAAGAGCTATAAATTAAGAGCAGACACTATGCATCGCTGCGCAAAAGAGTTATCATCTACTTATAATGAAATATGCCAAATTAGGGATGGCATAATTACAAGTCAAATTCCTGAGCGACTGATTGAAATAGGTAATAAGTATCAAGCCATTATTGATAAATATGACGACAATCATACAGATTTGGATTACACAAAGTTTCAGGCTACAAATTCCCCTGATTTTAAATTAACAACATTTCAAAAATTTAAAATTGAACTTAAATACTTTTTTTTAGTTAAGGGTATTTATATCCTATTAATAATTGCTCCACTTTTAATCTTTGCAAAGTTCCTTCAATCGGTATAAGGCAGACTATTACCCTACCAACACTGCCACCAGTCGAGTAAGCAAGGGGATTTTCACCCCCTGCTCCTCACAGAACCGTACGTGAACCTCTCGATTCATACGGCTCTTCAAGATGCTTCTTTCAATCAGTAAGCAGGACATACACTCCAATGGGCAAACAATCCCGGCTGT
>JBGTNK010000297.1:0-73804 GCA_041743125.1 Chitinophagaceae bacterium | reverse complement strand
AGTATTTTGTAAGTGAACGATTTTTTCTGCTACGCATTTCCTGCTAATAGTTAGTCGCCTCTACTCTGCGTTTTTCTCAAATATTATTTATTATTTAAATTTTAAGATGAACATTTACGTTTCAAATTTAAGCTTCGCCGTACAGGACGAAGATCTCAAAGAATTTTTTGCAGAATACGGAGAAGTTAGTTCTGCCAAAGTAATTATGGACAAATACACTAACCGCAGCAAAGGTTTCGGTTTTGTGGAAATGCCGGATGATGCAGCAGCGCAAAAAGCTATTGCAGAACTGGATGGTGGTATGGTTGAAGGCCGTGCCATTAAAGTAATGGTGGCAAAACCAAGAGAAGAAAGAAGTAGTAACAACAAGCCTTCTTATTCTAATAGCCGCTGGTAATTGATCGAAAAGTTCAGTTATTAAAACTAATAGAAAGGAGGGCATCATTTATGCCCTCCTTTTGTTCTCTCACCAAAAAAATCATTTTTATGACAAACGAATTAATTGAAAAATATGTTGCCCCAAGACAGGCGGGTGAAAAAGAAATAAAGATCTTTTTTAAGCAGCGCAGCACACTCACCGGCATCTTCATAAAAGGAAATGATTATGATGAATTACGGTCAAAAAATTTCTGGCGCATAGTAACCAATGCTAATATTGGCACCTGGAAGCAAACAAAGGACATTAACCTGGCCAAGATTTTTAATGGTATGGAATTTACGAGGTTGTCGGAGGATTAATCAGATAATAAAACGGGTCGTTTAGATATTATAAATAGCTTATCGGAAATAAGAATCCCGATCAGGATAAAACCAGATCGGGATTAATTATTTATATAACAGTTCCGGTTAAACCCGCTGTTTTGCAATAGATTTCTTTTTTGTCTTCTTCAATGCCTGTTCAATAGCTGCACTTAGATTTGCAAAAGTTGGTTTGCCAACAAATGGCTCATCATTGATAAAGAATGCAGGCAATTCCTTAACACCCCGGCCAATGCCCTCCTTTAAGTCATCCTGCACTTGCCAGCCAAATGTTCCATTTACCAACTCGTCCAGGAATTTTTTATTATTAACACCTGCTTCCTTGGAATGGAGTTTTAAGCTGGTAGTTCCCAAGCTTCGCCTGTTACCAAAAAGCACGTTATGCATTTCCCAAAACTTCCCTTCCTGGCCGGCAGCTACTGCAGCTTCGCTGGCTTTCATACTCCGCTGGTGTACCAATGTAAGTGGGAAGTGCCGGAAATTAAATCTTACCTTTCCTTCGTATTCTTCCAAAATTTGCTTTACAATTTCGTTTGCCTTAGCACAATCTTCGTTCTCATATTCGCCGAATTCCATTAAAGTAACCGGGGCGTCAATATTTCCTACAAAAATGTCTTTAGGTTCAATAATTTCTTCAACCTCTTTTTTGAATGCCATTTTAAATCTCCTTTTTTATTATTCTGCCAAAACTCTTCAGCTTTAGCGTTTATCTTCTATTTAACAAAACTTCTGGCTATTTGGTTGAACGGTGGTTAACAATTCAATTGATAAGGAAAATAGACCGAAAGCGGTTGAAGATAGTATTTTTTTGCACCCACTATATAGAGTGAAAAGCTAATTTTATAAAAAAAAAAACTTGGGGTGATTCCCAATAAGTTATAGCACCAAATTGCTCAGGAAAATGCCATTGTTGCCTCATCGGATTGGTCAGAATAAGCGTATACACTTTTTTTTGAATAATCATCACAGTATTTAATTAATTAATATCTCAGCCCTATTTTTATTTTACATTATTCCCTCCCTGCCCTCTCAGGATTTCTTCTGCCTTTGCTTCTTATTCTCAACATTTGAGGTAGTTAAACACCGGAATTTGTATTTAAACTGATAGGGCGCCAGAAATAGATAAAAAACAGTAAACAGTCCGAAATTATGACAAGAGAAAATTTGTCGGGAAAGTCCCCTTTAAGAGAGAGTATTGCAGTCGTTAGGATATTAATCCACCTTTAATTATTTGTTCTGACTCTTTTTTTAAGTTGTTTTGCCAATTCAATACCAGATGGGGTTATCCGGATAACCAAAGTATCCTGCTGTTCCATATTTATCAATTCCTCCTCCTTCAGTAATTGAAGATGCTGATGAATTACTGACCACTCTTGTAATTGCCGAAGAATAAGCTCCCTTGGCCTGCATCCATAATGCTCCGGCTGGGGGTCATTTTTTACGATATCGTAAATAGTCTGAAGAAGCTGATAATGTTCTTGCATTAACTAAAAATATCGGAAAAACGAGTACCCTGAAGAAAAATTTATCAACAGTCATATGAATAACTTTTCTTTCCCCAGTGCAGCTTTTCTAAAATGGAGTTGACTCAATTATTTTATAATTTTTCAAAAAACAGAGCCTTTTTTTTTAATAATATTTTTATTAACTACCCTTTTTTAAATTTTCTAAATGCAAAAAGTGCAATTAAAATATTACCCAAAGTATGCTAACCAGGTAAAATTTTGGAGCTATGTTTTGAATTGTTTATACCAAATTTTTGTAGGTCAGCCCTACTGTAACCACCGAAAAACAATAAGCCTGGTTCCCTTTATGCTTATTATCCTAAATTATATTTTTTATTTTATCAGGTTAATAGCAGGATTAGCTATTATCGTTACTTCAAATAATCGGATAAAAGAAAAGGTTTCTAAAATCAGGTAAGCCACCAAAAAAATTAAAACAACAACCCAACTGAACCTGACCATAAAATGAAAAAACGCAGAATGGGATGCGGGATTTAGATGATAATTCATAAGGTATAATTTTGGATTAAAAGAACTGGAATTTGGCTACTTCATAAAGCAAAAAGGGTGAAAATAATATGCCAGACATAAGAATTTTTGCCTTTTGACGAACGTAAATCAGGTGAGATAGGATATCTACCTGCTGAATAAATAACAACTTTTCAAAAATTATCGGGAAATATGAAAGGATATTTTCATTAGGAGGCTATAAAAAAAGAGAGTCTCTGCAATTGCATTACTGATAAAAATCAAAAAAATGAAAGTATGTGGGTTCTCCTTTGTCCGTAATGGAATAAAATTCGATTACCTTTTCGAAGAGGCCATCCGTTCTATACTCCCTTTATGTGATGAATTAATCATTGCTGCCGGGAATGCTGTTGACAATACCCTGGAAAGGGTAAAATCAATCGATCCAAAAATAACTGTGTTAGAAACTAACAGGGATGAAAATTTGCGAGAGGGAGGTAAAGTTTTTGCCAGTGAAACAAATAAAGCATTCCGGGCCGTTCCTCCAATATATGATTGGGCCTTTTATATCCAGGGGGATGAAGTGGTAAACGAAAAATATTTATCCATTATACAAAGGGAAATGGAAAATAATTTGGGAAACGAAAATGTAGAAGGTTGGCTTTAATTATGTTCATTTCTTTGGATCTTATGATTACATTGGCTCCAAATATTCATAGTACAGAAGGGAGATCCGCATTATCAGGAACAGGAAAGACATTTATGCTTTCAGGGATGCGCAGGGATTCCGAACCGGTGAAAACAGGAAACTACATGTTAAACTAATTGATGCCAGTATATATCACTATGACTGGGTAAGGGAACCAGCCTCTCTTCTAAAAAAGATTAAATCAAATCAAAGGTTTTAAACCAGGAATGTGACAAAAAAGGAAACGACAGATTCCGAAAGCATATATAATTATGAGAAATCATCAGAGCCTGTCGCCAGATTCACAGGAACTCACCCCGCCCTGATGAAAGAAAGAATACTCCGAAAAAGTCGGGTATATCACCCTGACCCTTTCTTAAAATATGCTTCTCTCAAAGATAGAATCAAGCGCCTTGTAGCGAAATGGACAGGATGGTATCCCGGTGAATATAAAAATTATAAGATAGCTGAACTGCTATACATTGATTTTATGGTTAAAATTTACTCTTTAACTATTATTGGTATTGGATATAAACCGGTTGCGGTTTCAGAGCCAAAACTTCCTTCGGCGTTAGCAACCTTCCGTTATTCTTCGTGTCATTTTTATAGAATATTTTGAACCCAGTGTATTCCACCGGTTCTTTATATATAAATTGCCTGTAGGTATTAATCTTTAAAGGAGGGTGACCCCAGCCGTCCATATCCATTACAATCTGAACTTCCGGTCTTAGTTTTATTTGTTTATAATTGGTCACTCCATTTTGAGTAAAACGGTGTATTACAAAAACCTTTGGTGTCAGATTGTTTTCTTTAACAAGTTTAGCCAGGTATTCGGAAGCGTAGTTGATATCAGTTGCATCAAATGTGCCGACAACTTTGCCTGGGGCATGCCCCCGCTTCATTGAAAATTCTGGATCAATACCCAGATGGACATTTGGCATTTTTAAATATTTTTCCAGGGCAGGTAGTTCTTGTTGCAAGGTGCTGTGACCAACCTGAACATCAATAAATACAATGGCATTAATTTCCCGGGCCATACTTAATACCGAATCTATTTGATGGAATGGCATCCTGAGACGATATGTATTACTCTTACCCGGACTTTGCTGAGCTGTTACGGCTATATAATGCAAGGCCGGGATTACCTCCAAAACAGTATCTGCCTTTTGCCATGCAGCCACCTCCTTCTTCAATCTTGCCAGCATCTGGGGACGTGGAAGTTCGCCCAGAATACCCATTTGTTTAGAATAAAGATTACCATAGTAAGAAACAATTCTTTTAAATGGCAAAATTGATCCCTCAAGAGGATAGCCGGTTTTTACCGGCCATTTACCCGATGAATCGCCGTTTACCATATGTTTAATTTTACGGTCATATTCCTCCGGCGATGCAATAACAGGAGCTGCAATTTTTTTCTCTTCCTCCTCCTGCAGCAGGGTAGTAACACTTTTCTCAGGAGATTGTGACGAAGATGAAGATGAAAACACAATCTTATATCCGCCAAACGCAATAGCAAATACAAGCATCAGTATTAAGCTCAAAACAATATAAATTCTGATGGAGCGAAGGTTGGGGTTAGAAGCAGGGTAGTTCATAAGGTTGCGGTTTGAAAAAAAATCAAATTATATTTTCTTAACGTGAAATTAATTAAAATATTATGACAAAGGCTGTGCCGGATGATGTTATCAACCCATAAATATTACGTATTATTTCCTGGGGAAATTACGCATCTTGAAATACCTTATTTTTCTTTGATTTTAGACCTTAAAAAAATTCTACACGGGGGGCATAGTTTTTTGAATGGTTTACCAATTCAAAATTTGATTGCCGAAAAATAAAGAATAACTATTTAAAAAAAATAACATCGTATCACTAAACCCTATTCTTTATAATTCAATTCTAAACCGTAGTACACTTTCAACATGCAGGAAGCTTTGGAAATAATTTCTTTTTTAATAAAAACCCTTTGGAAGTCATTAGATTACCTCACAAATTTTGAGTTGGCTATACCTTAAACCCGCAAAAGTTGATTTGAAGTGACCGGGTTATGGCTCTAGTTTTGCTTTATTAACGCAGTTACTCCTGCAATTTATCCTGGTGATTTATAAAAGTATAACCCGGGAAAAACAGAATCCGACACTTGCCCTTTTGCTTGTATCCCCATATTTTTTCTATTGCTTGTGTATGACAAAATTTTTGTTAACACGTATTATTAACCTAAAACAAATATCATGGAGAAAGTATTCAGAAACAACCGCGTCATTGTTATTGCATTCTTTACCGCGTTTTCAGTGGCTTCCACTGCTGCATTCGCCAATAACAATATCACACCCATTCCTGTAGAAATGAAATTTATGGGCTACATCAAAAACCAGCTATTATTCCAACTGAATTTTGCCGGCAATGCAGACCATAATGATTTTACCATCATCATCAGGGATGAAAACAACAATACCCTTTACAGGGAGAATATTAAGGGTGAAAATTTTTCAAAGTCTTTCCTGCTGAATGGTGAAGAGATCGGCGATGAAAAATTACAGTTTGAAATCATTAACAAAAAATCAAAAGAAACAGTGGTGTACGAAGTAAACCGTAACATCCGCGTAGCTGAAGAAATGATCGTAACCGAAGTGAAATAAATTCGCTTTCGGTATCAAATTACAAAAGCATGTCTTTTCCAAGGGCATGCTTTTATTTTGTTACATCCATTAATTAATAAAAAAGATCATCGATTTCGGAAAAAATTAACCCAAAAATCTTAAATCCATCTATTTTTTTATCTTGATCACACGGATAACCGGCATGCCCAATCCTGCAATCCCGCAATAGAATTTGTCTGCCTTCTGTTCATAACAGATTTTTACATTTAAATCGTTTTTCCTGTATTCTTCATTGAGATTCTCAGGATGATAATATTGATCGGCACCAATTCTCACCACCCATTCACAACCATCGGAAGCAAGCGGCCCGGTATAAAGGATGGTTGCTTCCTTATATCCCGTTTCGGTATTACATTGCTCACATACTTTATCTTTTTTACAGGAAAAAAATAATAAACCAAAGGCTAAGAACCACATTTTCATAATAATCATTTTTTATGCCTGACCGCCAGAAATTAATAAACGTTGCCCTTTAACAAAAAATAAACAACTCATTCTCCTTTCGCACATTCAGGACAAATAAAAACCCCCAACATTTTAATTGAGGGTTTCTGACCTATTTATTTCTGCCATTGGACTTTGCAAGCTCCGCTTCCGGTGCTTCATTTCTAAAAACTACTGTGTTGTCAAATACGTCTACCAGCACCGGATGGGTTTTATCAATATCGCCTGACAGCATCCGTTTGCTCAGCTGGTTTATTATTTGTTTTTGAATCAATCTTTTTAGTGGTCTTGCCCCAAACTGAGGATCAAAACCTTGTTCTGCCAGGTAGTCCAGGGCATAATCAGTAAAAACCAATTGTATCCCGCTTGGCTCTAACAATTTTTTTAACCCTTGCAATTGTATATTAACAATAGAACGAATTTCTTTTTTGAGCAAGGGTTGAAACATAATGATCTCATCCACCCGGTTCAAAAATTCAGGTCGAATAGTCTGGCGCAGTAAATTCATTACCTCTACTTTAGCCTTTTCGGCCGCTTCTTCTATACCTTCTTCATTAATATTTTCAAATGCTTCCTGTATTATATGGCTTCCGATATTGCTGGTCATGATGATAATGGTATTCTTGAAATTGACCACTCTTCCTTTATTGTCTGTCAGCCTTCCATCATCAAGTACCTGAAGCAACACATTCCATACATCCGGATGCGCCTTTTCAATTTCATCCAGCAATATCACACTATAAGGTTTACGACGCACAGCTTCTGACAACTGGCCACCTTCATCATATCCAACATATCCGGGAGGAGCACCTACTAACCTGCTTACGGTATGCTTTTCCTGGTATTCACTCATGTCAATCCGGGTCATCATGCTTTCGTCATCAAACAGATATTCCGCAAGGGCTTTTGCCAATTCTGTTTTTCCCACACCGGTTGTACCCAGAAAAATAAAAGAACCGATGGGTTTTTTGGGATCATGCAATCCTGCCCTGCTTCGGCGAATGGCATCTGCTACAGCGGTTATTGCTTCATGCTGCCCCACCACTCTCTCGTGCAGATGATCTTCCATGTTAAGCAATTTCTCTTTATCGCTTTGTAACATTTTTGTTACAGGAATTCCGGTTGATTTTGCAACACTTTCTGCAATATCCTGTGCATCTACTTCCTCCTTCATTATACGGGAATTCTCACTGATAGAATCCAATTGTTTTGAATACTCAACAATCTGCGTTTCCTGCTCCTTTATTTTACCATAGCGGATCTCGGCCACTTTTCCATAATCTCCGTTGCGCTCAGCCTGCTCTGCTTCCAGTTTCAGCTTTTCCACCTGGGCTTTTGAATCCTGTACTTTTTCTACAATATCTTTCTCCTCTTTCCATTTTGCCTTAAACGTATCCCTTTCTACAGCAAGATTAGCTATGCTGGTGTTAAGCTCCTTCAATTTCACTTCATCATTCTCTCTTTTTATCGCTTCTCTTTCTATTTCCAATTGCCGGATCTGTCTTTCTAACGTATCCAGTTCTTCTGGCATGGAATTCATTTCCAACCGTAGCTTCGCTGCGCTTTCGTCTATCAGGTCAATAGCTTTGTCTGGAAGAAAACGATCAGAAATATACCGACTGGATAATTCCACTGCGGCTATAATGGCCTCATCTTTTATGCGTACATGGTGATGCGTCTCGTACCGGTCTTTTAGTCCGCGCAAAATTGAAATGGCATCTTCTATATTAGGCTCATCCACCATCACCCTTTGAAATCGCCTTTCCAGTGCTTTATCTTTTTCAAAAAATTTCTGATACTCGTTTAAAGTAGTGGCACCAACTGCTCTCAGTTCACCTCTCGCCAGCGCTGGTTTTAAAATATTGGCGGCATCCATTGCGCCTTCTCCTCCTCCTGCCCCTACCAGGGTATGTATTTCATCTATAAAAAGAATGATCTCCCCGTCGCTTCCTGCTACTTCCTTTACCACACCTTTTAAGCGTTCCTCGAATTCTCCTTTATACTTTGCCCCGGCAATCAGCAAACCCATATCCAGTGCATATATAATTTTAGATTTCAGATTTTCCGGGACATCACCGTTTACTATCCGGTGAGCAATTCCTTCAGCAATGGCCGTTTTACCTACACCCGGTTCACCAACAAGGATCGGATTGTTTTTGGTACGGCGTGATAAAATATGTAAGGTTCTCCTGATCTCATCATCACGCCCAATAACGGGGTCCAATTTACCCTCTCTCGCCATCTCGTTTAAATTCTTGGCATATTTGTTCAGCGCATTATACTCTTGCGATTGTGTTTGAGAGGTTACTTTATCTCCTTTACGTAATTCCTTTACTGCGGCCAGCAACCCTTTTTCGGTTAGGCCGGTGTCCTTTAAAAGTTTTGCAGCAGCATCATTTCCCTGCACAATAGCCAGCACCAGGTGTTCCGGAGTTATAAACTCATCATTAAATTGTTTTAATGCGGCTCCGGCTCTCAATATCATATTATTCACATCACGACTTACCTGTTGAGCCGCTTCCCCTGAGGTGGTGGGTAGTTTACTGATCAATTCATCTAATTTTGAATCAACCAGGTTTAGCGTAACATTATTTTTCTTGAGCAAATATTCAACTGGGGAATCTTGCTGATCAAGCAAAGCCTTTAAGATATGCTCCGTTTCAATATTTGGATTTCTGCCGTTAAAGGCCAGCTGCTGCGCCTGCTGAAAAGCTTCCGCAGCTTTTATCGTAAAATTTCCTAAGTTCATCTCTTAATTTCTTTTTTAATGTTAAAGATTCTTTTCTGTAATAGTCAACTATCATCGTCTGTTGTTTCACACGTATGATATTCTGATAATTGTATTCAGCAATTCAAATGCCATTGATAATTTTAAAAGGTTGCAGGCGTCTGGGATATTGAAAGAATGTTTTTGTAATTACAAATAACAAATAATTGAGTTGAAATAGAATTACCAGTACCCGGACTTCAAAATTTGAAATAACTTTAATCTATTTTACAAATCACTATCCACGCTAAAATTCCAGTAACAATGTCATACAAAGTTAAGTTAACCTGCCTCAAATGCAGTATCCTCGGGATATGCCTGCTATTGTTGCAGCCATCTTTTTCACAATACAACTGGACTGAATTAGAAACTGAATTACAGGCCAGGCAAAAACTCCTGGGAAACGATTTCGTGGTCATGCTGTGGAAAAAGAACGACACATTAATTTTTAAGAAGGAATATGGAAGTTTTAACAGCAAAACGTCAGCGCCAATAGCCAGTAGCAGTAAATGGCTGACTGCAGCCCTGGTTATGCAATTTGTAGATGAAGGAAAACTATCATTAGATGACAAGATCAGTCAGTGGATACCCGAATTTGCCAGGTATGGAAAAAACTATATTACCATTCGTCATTGCCTTTCGCATTTCACCGGCATATCGGATGAAGGTGGTTTTCTGAAAAAAATATTTCAAAGAAAAAAATTCACGTCGCTTGAAGAAGAAGTCAATTCATTTGCAGCAAGGGAAATACGGACCAACCCCGGAACCGACTTTTGGTACGGCAATATTGGTTTGAATATAGCAGGTCGTGTACTGGAGGTAATCAGCAAAAAGAGATTTGATGTACTGGCAAAACAAAAATTGTTTAATCCCATGACCATGCGCCGGACAAGTTTTACTTCTGCTGACGGGAGCCTTGTAAATCCATCTGGCGGGGCTTCCTCAACGCCAGAAGATTATATGAAATTTTTGGTGATGCTTTTGAATGAAGGGCGATATGCCGGTAAACAAATATTAAGCGAAACGGCCGTAGAAAAATTGATGGAAATACAAACAAAACAAGACCAGATCAAATATGCTCCTAAATCAGCAACCAGTTTTAATTATGCCTTGGGCAGTTGGGTAATTCATGAACAAAATGGAGTGGCCGGTTCATTAGCCTGCCCGGGATTATTTGGAACATGGCCTATGATCGATTTCTGCGGAGGTTATGCGTATTTGGTTTTTGTAAAAAATCTCCTGGGAGAAGAAAGAGCGGCCACTCACCTGGAATTAAAACGTATTGTAGATGCGCAGATAAAGCAGCCGTGCAAATAAGGAATATCAATAAAAGATCAACTTCCTTTATGAGGATGTCCTTAGTCTTTTTCTTAAGAAATTCTTTACCTGCAGGCGTTAAGGAAAGAGCCAATTGATAGTTGATATAATAATAATCAGAATGCCTTGAGAGTTTCATTTTTTACAAGTACTACCCTGTTACGATCAGCCTTGTAAATGGTTTCATAAAACTTAACCAGGTCTGCATATTCTTTAGCCGGATATCGGCCGCTATTGTGCTCAATCACCCGGTAATAAAATAATTTATTATCCTTCAATTTTACAGAGCAAAAATAATTTCCAAACTGGCTGGCGATGATGACATCCTTAGGAACAGTTTCCGGTTCATAGCCTTTTGGTAATTCTATTTCTACTGAATCTACATCCTTGTAGGCAAGCCCTAATTGGATATCATATTTCCTGGCAGAGTCCTGGCTCAGTTTGCGACCTGATCTTGTCATTACATTAGGGATAATAAAAAGACGCTTGCCGGTGATGGTGGCATAATTACTTGCTGTTATCTCCAATGATTCATTTATAGAGGGCAGAAAACTTTTAAGCTCCTTATAACTAAACTGGTTTATATCATAAGTGGAAAAGTCCAACTGCTCCTGGAGGTATTCTTTCATCTTGCTTTTTGAAAGTCCGTTGATCCTACCATGCAAATCGTCCTGTTGCATGCCACAATATTGGGTACTTGCCTCCATATTTAAGGTGCCATTATCTTCGAGGATCGCTTTTATATTCCTGCTTTGCAGGTTTTCTCTCATTCCGTATCTCGGTGTGCGGACCAGTTTTCCACCTAACTCATCTACAAGCAAAGCAAACCTGTCAGAAGTAAAATCGCCAAGATATCCGGCTTGCATTGTCTGACTCGTACATTCAAGCCACACGGTATCTTTCTTTGATAAGGGTACACACAGTATTACATGGTTAAATTGCTGAGAAGGGAAATCCTCAGTTATATAATTGGCGTTTCTTCCAGCCTTGATCAGTGAATAGTAAGAACCAATTCCGGCTTCCTTCAGTAAACTATACATATAATTTGTTAGTGCCTTACAATCCCCATATCCCTTTAAGGCTACAAAGTTTGCATCAAAGGGTTGCCAGCCACCTATGCCCAATTGAATACTTATATACCGGGTATTTTTTTGCATGTATTCATATAACTTGGAAATTCTGTCCACCGGATTCTTATTTTCTCCAATAATCTTGTGTACAATCTGTTTTACTGTTTCCGGCAATTGATCACGTCCTTGTTTAAGCGAATGGACGAATTTGCCGAAATCCTGCCAGCTTTGCATATTACCTTTATAGTCATCCATCTGAAAATCGGAGGGTCCAAATATGACGGTTGTTGCAAATTCGTGCCACATAGGAGAGTATGGCTCTTTTTCTATCGCAGGTAAATCCTTTGCTTCCCATGTCATAATAGTATGACCTTTCTCCTGCGATACCATAGGTTCTTTTCCATAATTAAAAGCTCTGAAGCGGAATTTATAATCTGCCGGGCAAACCATACTCATCGAACTTTTCTCCACCGATATCCTTTCACCTGGCTGCGGCACCCACATAGGGAAAAACAATGTTGCTTTGTTTATTATCTCAACGTTGTATTCTACAGTGTATGGATAAATTTTGTAGTAGAAATTATGAAGCTTTACCCTGTTATCATCCATTAAACTTCCGGAGGAAACACCACTTATATCTTCAAGATCTTTTTTCTTTATTTTCTTTAAAGGCTTACCATAAGCATCATACAAGATTCCTGCAACAGATTCCACCACCCTGTGCTTATCATAATATTCTCCAAACTGCGCCCACCTATCGCCGTTTTCATTTAGAATGGTAATAACAAAATGATTTTTTAATACTGTTTGCTTTAAATTATTGATCTCAAATCTTTGTTCATCTATTCTAACCACTGCATTAGCCTTTTTTAACAATTGGGGAGAAATCCGTGAAACCGCATACTCGCCATCCCCTGCCATCAGCTGGTTATATGATATTAAAATAAAACAGCAAACTGTAATCAAATTTTTCATGGGTTAGCTTTTCTTTTTGAACACAATTTGTTCACTCTGTTTCTTAACGACTATGTTGAAAAACTCTCTCAGCATTTCATATTCTTCCGGCATAAAATATGCCCGGGTGAGGCGAAGCACCGATCGTAATGAAATAGTGCCACCGGATTCTGATAAGCGGTACTCAAACCTTCCTTCACCTTCCTCATTCAACTTCACGATCATAGGCTTCGGCATCTCATCGATAACATAGCCAGCCGGAACATCGAGCTGAATCATATAGGTTTGATCTATTGCATAGGGCATTTCTACCGGGTAAGCCCGTTCAGCCGACTTAAATGGATTTTCCTTCCAGCCTTCACCAAACATCGGGTTAAAATAGATGATATCCTCCTTCTCCGTTTTTAAATTGAACTCGTAATGAATATTAAGGGACTGTTCATATTTATCAAGAGAATCAATGGCAGGTTTTATCACTTCGATATCTGCGCTAACCGCTTTTTTAATGTCGCTGAAATAATGGTCCATCCCTTTTTCCTTGATCCGGTTACGCAAACTATACGATTCATAATATCCGGGCATCTGCCTCAGGCTTCCCGTCAAATTACCTTTTCCATCATTTATGATGATGACGGAAGTAGCCTTCCATTCAAGCAATGAATCAGAAAGCAGTTCAATAGGTGTGGCTGTTTGGTTGATTACCCTGGCATGCCCGTTATAGGAATCATATCCTAACCGGCCAAAGCCCAGCCGGGGCCGGCTGGCATCCAGGTAATAATATTTTCCATCTGCCTTCACACGGCTGATCACATAATTGAAACGATCTAATATAGGATACATATCATAAGCGTACCCATGAGAACGTGTGCTAAGCATTACAGGATCGGCCTGCAGATCGGCCTTTATCAGCATAGCCGTTAATAATAAATTAATTGCAGCTTCATTGCCACTTCGGTCTTTCAGCACATTCTTAATTGATTTATCCAGGAATCTGCTGCCGTAGTTTGTGCAGGTCATATTGTCTCTTACATAAGCGAATATATTTTTTGCTTTCTCTAATTTGCTGGTAGCGCCACGGGAAGCTTCTTTTACAACATCACTTAACCAGCCATTATCGCGGTTTAATGCAAAACCAAAGTCTTCATCTTTTAACAATTCAGAACAGACCTGCTCCCAGGTACCCATAATATTCTTTGGAACATAAGGATGCCTTAATTCAGATAATTGAAACTGGATTCTTGCCAGGTGATTGTTAATAGTAGATGTATAGGATTCTTCTTTTAATGCAGGTACATCTTTCATTACCCAACGGTAATCGGTTATATTTGCCTGGAAGGTTCCTCGTTCCGTTCTGCTTGCTGTATTAACATCGGCTACTGTAAAATTTCCCAACCTTGTTTTTTGATCCCGGATAAAAAACGGTTGGTATCCCTGTGATAAGGTGACATAATAATAAAATTCGGGTATTCCCACATTATATTCACTCCACATGCAGGGATACTCCCCCTGGAAATCCCAGGGTTGTAAATTAAAGGTAAAGTCAGAATGAAGTTTATACTCATATTCAATAATGGAGCCTTCCTTTATATTCGGAAAAGTGAATTTTTTTATCAACAGATTTTTATTAATCTTATCCTGAAAGACGGCTGATTTTGCTTCCAGTTTGGTTTCAACAACTTTACCATTTTCCAGGTTATATGTTACGGCCTTCAGACTCTGTAAGTCTTCTTCGGCCCGGCCATCTGTATAGATTCTTATTTCTACGTTAGCAATATCATATCCATTCTTATTCAGAATATGAGCTCTCCTGTAATTTTTAAATTCAAGAGAAAAGCTGTTTTTATTGTTACCTACCATTTGGGTAGATCCAATATCTGCAATTATAACAGCAGCAGCATTACTGTCCAGGCTGTAAACTGATTTCGAAAAATCGTCAGGAGTTATTTTACCGAATTTTGTTTTTGATTTTTCCTGAGAAAAACTACAGGATACACTGAAGCAAAAAAGGAAGGAAATAAAGAGTTTGACCTTCATAGATAAAGTTTTGGTTGGTTTGGTATTAAAAAGCCACATCAATTTTATATAAAAAATTCAATATTCCCAATAGTACCTTTGCTTTTATTTAAACCTTTCCATTCATTAATTATTTTGAATCAAAAAATTAAAAATACACTCTTCATTAAGCAAACCAGCGCCAGTCTTGGCTTTGACTATTGTGGCATTGCTAAAGCTGAACGATTAAATGCCGATGCAGACCGGCTGGAAAGATGGCTTTATAAGGGTTTACATGGAACTATGAAGTATATGGAAAATCATTTTGAACTAAGAGTAAACCCCTGCCAATTAGTTCCCGGTGCCAGGTCGGTGATCACTTTATTATTGAATTATTTTCCTGGCAAACAGCAGGAAAAAGGTACTCCTAACATCTCCAAGTATGCCTTTGGCAAAGATTATCATGAGGTGATAAGAGAAAAAATGAAAACATTTCTTGACCTGATAAAAAGTGAAATTGGAGAGGTCAATGGCAGAGGCTTTGTAGATTCGGCGCCGGTATTAGAACGAAGCTGGGCGCAAAAAAGTGGCTTAGGCTGGGTGGGCAAAAACGGAAATCTGATCACAAAAAAAAATGGTTCTTTTTTCTTTATTGCTACCCTGATCACCGACCTGCAATTAGAATATGATGATCCCTATGCAAAAGATTATTGCGGAACCTGCACCAAATGTATTGATGCTTGCCCCACAGAAGCTATACTGCCTGGTAAAGTGATTAATGGTAGTAAGTGCATTTCGTATTTTACTATTGAGTTAAAGGATATGCTGATACCCCAGGAAATGAAAGGAAAATTTGATAATTGGGCCTTTGGTTGTGATATCTGCCAGGATGTGTGCCCGTGGAACCGTTTCAGCAAACCTACTAATGAAATAGATCTGGTACCACTACCTGAAGTATTGAACTTATCCAGTAAAGAGTGGGAAGCTATGACCGAGGAAACATTTAAGAAGGTCTTTAAAAATTCTGCCATCAACAGAACTAAATGGAAAGGAATACAGCGGAATATTAAATTTTTAAAATCCTGATCAAATCTTCCGTTCGCTATACACCAAATAAATAAAGGCTGCTCATGACAACCTTTATTTTTTCTTTTAACTATTTAAATTAAACTTTAGAAAGCAGGATCATCAGGAAAATCGGGGTTCTTATTATTATCTCTTTCCCTGAATGGATAAGGAAGCAGGTTACGGGTTCTTTCAGAATTAGGCCTGTTAAACCGTCTCATATCCTCCAGCTTTAATCCTGACATATATAATTCTATACTTCGGTTGCGATAGATCTGCTCCAGTATTTCAGCCTGGGTTAAACCAACATATGGAGGAAGACCCGCACCAACTCCAAACGGATCCGAAGAGGGCTGTTTTGTAACTACTTTATTTAATTCAAGCAAAGCGTTTACAAGGTCGGGTGTAGCTTGCCTTGCATAGGCTTCTGCTTTGATTAACGTTATTTCCCCGGGTAAATATATCGGGAAGCTGGTCGTAGTAGACGCTGCAAAACCTTTCATTAAAAATCTTGCGGCAGAAGAACCACTTAACACCATATAAAATGGAACTCTTTTATCCGCCGGATCGGGTTGAACACTTCCTATTAACCCCATGGTAGAATCGATGGGCTGGTATACGTTGAAGTTAGAACCCGCCACATCGTATATAGGGTTTGGATTGGCAGCCTCAAAATTCAATGTTGATTTTTTGGTAAGATCTACCAGGTTGGCCGAACTTAATGCCAATGCATAATCACCTGCAAATAATGCGTACCGTGCTTTAAGTGCCCGGAGCGTATTTGTAATATCTATCCCTGCCGGAATACTATTAATAAACGATGCACTGATAGGGTTTGTACCTATAGCGGCCAAAGCATTATCAATAACAGTTATTGCTTTTTTGAACCCATCTACCCGGCTGATGAAAGATATATTCTCTCCAATACCAGCCGGCACTTTTTCCCAAAACATGGACAGGTTTCCTATTGACAGCGCCTTAAAAATAGATGCATAACCAATCAATCCGCTGGCAATTCCTTTATCAGCCAGGCTGGCTGCACCAGTTATTACCTGGTCAGCATCATAAATGATCTTGTTGCTGCTAGTCCACAATCCTGAAAGCATTGTATTAGTTCCATCAACAATATTTCCACCTTGTACTAATTGATATTCCGGCAAGTTACCCTGGTTTAAAAGCACGAGCTCCCGGGTTATAAATCCGTTTATGGATACTACATTGTATAATGAGCTGGCTCGTCCCAAAGAATAAACACGCTGCAGACCTACGCTTACTCCGGTCAATCCATTGGCTGCTCCTAATACTGTACCGCTGGTGGCGCGGTTTGGATCAGAATAATTTTTCTTACACGAAAGGAACATAATGGCCAGAAGACCCAGCACTACTGCCAACCTCCGGTTATTTTTATTTATAGCTAACATAATTTTCAGATTTTAAGATTTAAAATTTTGCCTGGACACCTAAACTAAATGTTCTTGGGATGGGAACGGATCCAAAATCAATACCTCTTAGGATTGTACTTTGTCCACCTGCATTTACTTCCGGATCATAACCTTTGTAATTATCAAAAGAAACCAGGTTTCTACCACTAATTGATACAGCTAGGTTACTGAATATATTACTGATTTTACCAAAGTCATAACTTAATGAAAGTTCCCTGAGCTTTACAAATGAGCCATCATCAATACGCCATTGTTCGATTCCGTAAATACCCAATATATAACCCCTGGGTATTTCACCTCTTTGCTCCTTCTCAGCTTCTTTACCATTGCCAACTCCCTGTCTTGTTCTCCAGTCAGCATTAAATACATCTACTCCTTGTACCGCATCAAACTGAACACGGAGGCTTAGTTTTTTATAAGTAATCTCATTTACGAGTGAAGCTGTATAATCCGGGTTTGGATCACCGATTACTTTGCGCAATACAGTACCTGAAGGCAACCCGTCGGCACCCCTTTGGGTACTATATGATAAAGGAGCGGACTGGGTGCCTCTTTCTGTAACCGGAATGCCGCTTGCATTCTTCAACAAATTGCCACCGGGATCAACTGCAAAAAAAGTTCCGTAAAAAACACCAATAGGTTGTCCCTCTAAAATAGCAACGGGTGCGCCACCGTTGGTGCTCAATAAGGTTAAGGCCTGTCCTATTCTGACGGCCTTATTCCTGTTGTGGTTGTATATACCTGTAATATCCCATTTCAGATCATTTTTCCTGATCACTCCAAGATTTAATACGACTTCAAATCCTTTGTTTTCCAAAGAACCAAAATTATCCAGCAAGCTTGAAAAACCAGTGGTAGGAGCAATGACCCTGTTTATAAGAAGATCATTAACTTTCTTAATGTAGTAGTTAAACTGTACGCCTATGCGGTTTCCTATAAAACCGAGGTCAGTTCCAAATTCAAGTTCAGTTTGTCTTTCAGGTTTTACTTTCGTATTCGCTAATGTAGAGCTTGAAAAAAATGAAGTTTTTCCTAAAAATGCTATGCTTGAATAAGAATTAAATCGTTCATAAGGCCCGATGCCGGTAAGATTTCCGGATTCTCCATAAGCCATACGCAGTTTAAAAAGATTCCACCATTTGGAGGCACCAAATCCTTCCCAATAATCGGCCCCGGAGAGTACATAACTACCACTTGCCTTAACATATACCTGGTTACGTTCGTCTTCACCAAATACAGATGAACCATCTACTCTTACCGCACCTGTTACAAACAAATGATTCTTAAATTTAAAATTCTGCTGTAAGTAGGCCCCGGAAACTGAAAGTTCACCCCGGCTATCCACACCGGGTAATGCAGTACTGGCCCCTGTGGCTACTTCTACAAAAGGTGCAAGTCCTCTCCCTTGTAATAAACTATAATTTGATTTTTCATACTGCAGGGAATAACCAACCTGTGTTGTTGAATTCAGATCATTTGTAATCCTTGCCTGGTAAGTTGCATTGATTTCGTTATTGATCTGAAAATAATTGCTGTTAGCAGTGCTGGCATAACCATTTTGTGCAGGATCAAGTGACAACCCTCCACCAAAAAAAGCAGTATTAACCGGATAGGCAAATGGAGGAATAAAGGTTTTTCCATTCTGGTTGTAATTGTCAATGCCCATAGTATAATCAAACGAAAGATTATTGATCGGTTTCCACTTCAACCCGGTTGTTGCCAGTATGCGACTTGTCTCCTGTCTCTGTTTTATATCTTCAATTACAGAAACCGGGTTTGCTCTTTGCCTTTCCCCCACCACTCTTATGTTTCCCACTGCGTCTCTTGTCCATATATCATGAAAATTACCAATGATATTAATAGAGTTCAGTGGTGAAAAGAAAGAATTGCCATCGGGTTTTTCGTTAGATGCACTATTGATATAGTTTAAACCCAGAGTGAAACTCAATTTATCATTAATGGCCTGGTCAATATTACTCCTGAAACTGTAGCGCCTGAAATCAGTATTTTTCACAATACCCTGGTTATAGAAATAAGATCCGGAAACGTAATATTTTGTTTTGTCTTTTCCTCCGCTTACAGACACTGTGTTATCAGTTCCCAATGCGGTACGAAATATATAATCGTTATAGTCGTAACGGGTAACAGGCGTTTTATTGGTCCAGGCTAATGTCAGGATATCCTGAGTTTGGGTATCAGGTGAGTCTCCAAATTTGGTAGGGGATTGATTTACTTCAACAGACTTTCTCAATTCGCTAACCATCATACTTGTAGAGAAATTGACAACGGGTACACCCGCACTTCCTCTTTTGGTAAAAATTTGAACCACTCCGGCGTTGGCTCTTGACCCATAAATAGCCGCCGCTGCCGCGCCATTTAATACTTCTATTCTGTCAATATCGGCCGGGTTAATATCAGCCATCCGGTTTTGACCAATAGTACCTACAAAATTCTGACCATCATAATTGCCCGACGTATTAGTAACCCGGGTGGTGGCATTGTTTACTATAATTCCATCTACGATGTATAAAGGCTCAGATGAACTGTTAATAGAACTGATTCCCCGCAATCTCACAGATATTCCTCCCGCCGGATCTCCTGAGTTTTGTATGATCTGGGCTCCTGCTGTTTTACCCTGCAATGCGGCTAAGGCATTCCCTGTGGCCCCTTTAGTAAGCTGATCTGATTTCACTGTACTTACGTAGCTTCCTAATTGCCTTTTAGTAGTTCCTTCTGATGTACCTGTTATTATCACTTCATCCAGGCTTAGTGCATCAATTTCTAACTGTACATCGGCTGTATAAGAAATAGCACTTCCAATTTGAATGGACTGCTCTTTAGTTTTAAATCCTACACCTGAAAAAGTCAGTACATAATTACCGGATGGTAGGTTACTATTCAAACTGTAACTACCACTTTCATCGGTTGTAGTCCCGGTAGTTGTATTTTTTATTGAAACGGAGATGAGGGCAGCCCCTTTTCCATTTGGCTCCGTCACCTTACCACTGATGGTAACTTGTGCCCAGGTGATAGCAGCAGAAAACTGGAGAAATAGGACAAGAGAAACAGATTTCCATTTCCATTGTTTTAACCATAACAGATTTTCCATAATGCAGTTTTTTTAATGAAGCGATGTTGTTTAAAATAATAGTCTATTAATAATTAAAGAATTTGTAATCCGGCTTTTAAATATGATTTCAATTGTTCGTCATCAGGATCCAGTTCTGTGATCAACGTATCTACTTCTGCCAGGTCACATATTTTTATGCGTTGATAAGTATTGAGTTTCTCGCCTATGGCCAGCGAGATCACTTTTTGAGATGAATCGATCATTGCCTTTTTTACCTGCACCACATCCCAATCATTATCCGTAAGACCATTAACTGTATCAATGGCATTGGTGCCTAAAAAGCATAGATCCGCTTTTATATTTTTAATTTTTGAAATGGTTTCTCCCCCAATTGCTATTTGCGAGTTTTTCGAAATTTTATCTCCTATAAAAATCACTTCAATGCTGGGATGGTGTATATATTCATATGCTGCAGGTAAACTGACGGTAATGAAGGTGGCCTTTAATTCCGGCGGAAGAGATTTGGCCAATTCTATGATCGTAGTGCCACCGCTGGTAAGCACAAACATACCGTCTTTGATCAGCTGAGATGCTTTGTGAGCGATGGATTTTTTTCCACCCAGGGCATATACATGCCGGGAATCAATGGATAAATGAAATGACTTTGAAAGAGCACCTCCATGCACTTTAATCAACTTATCCAATTGAGACATTTCATTCAGGTCACGCCGGATGGTATCTTCAGATACCTTCATTTCCTGGCTAAGGTCAACAGATAAAACCTTGTTATGAAGATTTACCTGGTGAAGAATGAATGTCTGGCGCTCTTTCTTAAGCATATTGTCTTGGAATATCAATCCAAAGCAAATTAAGTGTTTTCACATAAACCAGCAAAAAAATGCATACTTTTATAATAAGTCGTGCATATACCTGCAAAATTTAAATACAAAGCATGAAAATTTCCCACTATGAATAAAAACATTTTTAAGCTTCATGCTATCGCCTCCAAAGAAAAAAGAACTATCATCGGGTTGATGTCGGGGACTTCAGTTGATGGATTAGATATAGCTCTTTGCATATTTTCGGGAACCGGATTGAATACTGAAATGGAATTGAAAAAATTTGAAACGGTAAATTATGACGATGATTACAAAAAAGAAATTGGATCCGTTTTTTCAAAAAAGAATGTGGACCTGGAAAAACTTTGCCTGCTCAATGGTTGGATTGCCCGGCAGCACGCCAGCATGATCCTCAATAGCCTTCAAAGTTGGAATATTGATCCTGCCCATGTTGATATAATTGCCAGTCACGGGCAAACTATTTTTCACGCACCAGAAAAATTACATGGACTTGGCAAATTTGGAAATGCAACTTTACAAATAGGTGATGGAGATCACCTGGCTTGCCTGACAGGAATTATAACCTTAAGTGATTTCCGGCAAAAACATATAGCAGCAGGGGGTGAAGGAGCACCATTGGCTGCGTATGGAGATTTCCTGATCTTCTCAAAAAAGAATGAGAACAGGATCATGTTGAACATCGGTGGCATAGCCAACTTCACCTACCTGCCGGGGTCAATGCAAGCTGATGAAGTTTTTTGTACGGATACCGGACCCGGCAACACTATGATGGATGCATTTATTCAAAAAAATTATCATGGGCTTTATTTCGACAAGGACGCATCCCTGGCTTCACGCGGAACTGTGAATGATAAACTTTTAACAGCACTGGCTGATCATTCATTTTTTAAACAACCATTCCCAAAAACAACAGGACCTGAGTTGTTTAATTTATCTTATTTGGAACAAGCACAAAAATTATCCGGAACGGAGAACATAAGCAATGAAGATATTTTATCATCACTGAACCGGTTTTCAGGAGATAGCATTGCTAATGCTATTAAGAAGTGTATTTCCGGAAGAACTGATTTTACCTTTTTTGTAAGTGGAGGAGGAATGCATAATCCGCTGCTAATAAAAAACATTTCTAACCAACTACCGGGCTCCCTCTTCCGCAGTACAAAGGAATTAAAAATAGACCCGGATGCAAAGGAGGCCGTTCTTTTTGCAGTTCTGGCCAATGAAGCCCTTTGTGGAAATGCTATTAATTTCGGGGAAGGACGAAACGGAATACCGAATGTTTCAATGGGCAAGGTTAGTTTCCCGGGATAGAACTTCCGGATGCTGGAAATTTACATAGATTGTAAGGTATTCACCATCGTCCCAATTCCCAACTCATCTTTGCAACGATCCTCCCGAAATTGTATCTATAATCATAAACATCCTCCGGGCAATTGCCAGCAAAACATGGGTATATAAATGTTTTTTGCCGCCTGATCTTTTTGTGGCTATATCCTGCACTAACTGAAAAACGATGCAAACTTCCTGTTGGTATACGGTAGCCTATTCCGGCGTCCATATAAAAACCTCCCTTCGATTCATCTTTCGTTTTAGAAAATTCATTTTCGTTCTTTATATTTCCCGCTACATTATATCCGCCATTGGCATATAAAAAACCGGAATTTCTTCTTCCAAAACCCATTCTCCAATCTGCAAACAATGGAAACGAATTGTATTGATAGGTGTCATATCCCAAACCGATGCCAATGTAGTAGCGACCAAATACCAGGCCCCCCGATAATTGATACACCGGTTTATTGTTTGCCTCGCCGGTTACTATTCCAATAGAGGTAATGGTATGCCAACCGGTCTTTGCTATTTTTTTATTTTGCGCCAGAATGCTCAATGGCAAAAAAAGTAAAAGAAGTCCTGCTATTTTCATAGTTCGATTATTTTGTTATTGTTATTTTACTTAATAACCGGATATCGCTTGCATTAGCATAACTATATTGGTACAGGCCGTCCTTAGCCACAACAAGCGCTATTTTGTTCAGGGCGATGACATCAAAAGTTTCCATTCCACCTATTGTCTTAACAGGACGAAGATTCTTAATATCTGAAGCATCGAAGATTTTTAAACCCTCTTTCCCGTCGCAAATGAAAAGAAGGTTATCATCCTTACCTAATCCAAGAGGCCCGCTCATTGAATATGTTCTTACCAGGAAAGGCTCTTTCAAGTTTTTTATATCGATAATCTGAAGTTCGCTGGCAGTAGGACCACAATTGGTACCCGCCTGTAAGGTTACATAAGCATAATCATCATCAGCAATAACAGGATCACAAGCCCTTGCATGAACAAAATTACCCTGGGCAACGGGTTTAGCCGGGTTGGAAATATCGAATATAAACATGCCGCCCATTGATCCCAGGAATAATGTGTTTTTAAATGGGTATATCGTTTCAATATCAAATCCGGCAAATATATTTTCCTTCAATACCGGATCTGCCGCATTGACAATTGATATTGATTGCAAATTGTGCCTGTCTACTGTATATAGATAATCATTCACAATGGTAAACCTGGCCATGGAACCTCCAACACCTACCGGAGATACAGATGCTTTGGAATTGGAAGCCATGGCAATAAAGAACACATCCGCACGGCCGGTAAAAACGGGATTTTGCACCTGGCAACCTTCGGTTACAGTAATTTCTTTTTTGATCCAATCTACAACCACCTGGTCGCGGTTGTTTGCAGCAAAACCATTCCCCCAATTACGCTCCGGAAAAACATCATGAACAACCTTTTTCACATTTACGTTTGCAGGATCAGTGATGTCCAGAGCCACCAGGTCTCCATACATATCAGCATACAAAATATTTTCTTTTACGGCTATGTCCATATTACCGGGTATATCAATAAAGAATTTATTAACCGGAAGAGAAGGATTCGTATTGTCAATTACGTGGACACCTTTATCTATTTCATTTAAAAAAATATAATTACCAATGGTATAGATTTTCCCGGGGTTTTCAAATGCGTGGGAGGCATTGCTTTTTATATTTTCAAGTACAGCAGTTTTTGATTTATACACTGGCTCATAAACAGTGTAAGTATGGGTTACCTGGCAATTATCTTTTACGCATGCACTCAAAACAAGCATATAAGCAACCACCAAAAAGCCGGATAATTCAATCATTAATTTCTTGTTCATAACAGCGGGTTTGGTAAGGTTGACAACAGTATCTGCATTTCCGTTGCGCTACTCATTTTTTCTTTTTGGAAAAGAAGATTTTACCCCTTATTCCACTATACAATAAATATTGCCTCCGCGTATATTCCGTTTTTGTTAGTTTATTTAAACCTAAAGAAACCTCGGGCCCTACTGACCATTTTATTTTGCTTTTGTTTCCAAAAACAAATGACAAGCCGGAATGAAGATCCAGTTGAATTTTGTGATATGCTTTCTTCGTTTGAAAATAAATTCCATTTGCCACGGTGTCATAAACCAGCCCATTTGTAGAAAATAACCAGGACGGCGCAATTCCTGCATTTAGGATGATGGGCAACTTGACTCCTTTGTTAACCTGCCAATGATATTGAACAGGAACCTGTATAAAATGAAATTGGTTAGTATATTCTTTTTGTTGTATACCTCTGTAAAAATTGTTTACACTGCTGGAAAAGGAGGAAGAACTATTACTTACAGCGATTTGAGTAAAGGTATAAGTGCCAACAAGAATTCTATTACTATTATATGCATACCTGATACCGGAAGATATACTGCTCCTTTTTGAAATTTTCATTTCACCACTTATGCCTGCCCGAAAAGCTAAGCCAGGTTGAATGGAAGATGGTGGGTAAACAATAGCCTGAGCGCCGCCACTACTATTTCCCGGGGAAGAAAACAGCCGGTCCATACTTTTCTGGCCATCATAAATTGAGAAGACTTTATCCCTGTATGCGGACATGCCTGCCGATAGTTCCAGGGCCCATTTTATTTTTGCCACCTGTTTTATTTCAACTTTTGCTGCCGGAGTTTCTTCATCTGCTTTAGCGTAGCTTTTTGATAAGCTATCCCCGGTATTTTGAACAGCTGTATTCTCTTTCGTTACTATTTTATCTTTATCTGAATTAATTCCGGCAAAACCAGAATCCGAAACAGGTAATTCGTCAACCAGGTTTTTTTCAGAATGCTGGTTTTTGTTCTGGTAGGTAGCGTTAGTTTTCACTGACTCGTTTGTAAAGGCGTCAATATCCTTATTTATCGATTTAGAGGGCAGAATATTTTTACTTATTTTCTGATTACTGCTTTTTTCCTTTTTGCCAACAACAAAAGACTTGCCTATCGTTTTCTTTTCCAATTTATTATCCGTCTCTTTTAGAATGGAAATATTTTTATTGGTTGCTTGTGATTCCTTCCCGGTCAATATACCAGTTTGTGCATTTACTTTTTCCGATGCGGGAGATGCAATATTATCTTCAACCGGCCCATTTTTCACTTGCTGAGTATTACTAGCAGCAATCGGAACGTCTTTTAAATTCACATAATCATGTATAATTAATCCGGAATAGGTTATAAGGCCAAGGCCGGCAAGAATAAAAAAATAAAATGCAACCCTTCTTCTCCTTTTCTTCTTCAATTCTTCTTCTACTTTTTCCCAAACAGCACCGGAAGGACGAATCCGGAATTCGTCCATCTCCTGCCGAACTCTGTTTTCAAATTTATTTTCCTGCATACCTTGAACTTTTTTTATCCATTGAATATTTTTCAATCCAGGTAATGAGCAGATTTCGGGCCCTGGAATATTGAGACCTGGACGTACCGTCACTTATACCCAGCATTTCCCCGATTTCAACATGTGAAAAACCTTCCACTGCATGAAGGTTAAAGATCACCTGGTATCCTTGTGGCAACTGCCGGATGAGATCAGCAATTTCTTTTGCCTGCAGGCGCACATTCGGATCATCTGTGGCAACGGGATGCATATACTCTTCCGTAAAAAACATTTCTTCCTGGTACTTGCGATTACGCTTCAAATAATTCAACGCCGTATTTACCATAATACGTCGTATCCAGGCGCCCAATTCGCCTTCTGCCTTATATTGCCTCAGATTGTGGAATACTCTTATGAATCCTTCCTGCAGTACATCTTCCGCATCACGTACCGATCTTGTATAGCGATAGCAAACTCCCAGCATTTTTTCAGAAAAATGCTCATATAATTCTCGTTGCGCCTGTGGATGACCTTTCAGGCAATCTTTTACAAGGTTCTGATGATCCATATTAATCGATGCTAAACCTGACAAGAAGGGAACTGAATTCGTTGCATATGCAAGCAAGGTAGATTTAGGCAACAACGATGATGATTCAAAACCAATTTCCTTCGTCAGATTTCTCCAAAATGCACTTATAAAAAAAGCCGCCCCATGATCTATGAGACGGCCTGGTGAATAATTTTCCTAAATCACACTACTTTAAAATCAACTTTTGTATCACCCCAAAGCAAGGTGACAGTTCCATTTTTATCAACATTAAAAGTCATTTTCTCTGCAAACTGAGAAGCTTTAGAAGGTTTTACTTTAACCCGCAGGGCATCGTCAGCCTCTTTATAATCATAAGCTCCCCATTGCTCAGCTTTTTTATTAAAAATTACAGTCCATTCGCCTTCATTGGCAATGGTGAATAGAGCGTACTTGCCGGCCGGCAAATCTTTTCCCTCCACCTTAACCGCCTTGTTTACCTCAAAAACAGTAGCCTCATTAGCGCCGGTGCGCCAAACTTTTCCATCTTTTGGTTCCAGATCTTTACCAATCGTTCTTCCCTTTACAGAAGGCTGGCTATAATCTATGGTAACCACAGCACCACTGGCCAGGGTCTCTTTGGCTTGTACGGGAGGACTTGGCCTTTTTGATTTATCATCCTGGCCGCAAGCTGAAAGCATATACGAGCAGGCAACTGCTAAAAGCAAAACTGATTTCATAAAAAGTTTTTTTTAATAATTAAAAGTTCGCATGAAGCTACAAATAACCTGCCAGAAGGGCATCAATTAAATGATGCACGGTCAGCTTCCACCAATTTTTTTATATTGTTTAAACCTTGCTCCATCCTGGGGCCATAGGTTGGCTCCAATAGAAGACTCCTGAACTTATCCCAGGGATACCAACCTAATTTAAAATCGATAAACCATTGCAAAGTGGTGGAATCAGTTTGGGAATAGCTGATCGTTTTCCAGCCGCTTTTCAATTTTTTCTTGCCGGATTGGATCTCCGCAATGACCTCGTCATTTTTATTTTGGATAAACGATATATACTGCCTTGTACCGTCCTTATTGACAAATCCTGTTACCCTCCCGGATTCATAAAAAAATCCGGAGGAATCTAAACCCGGAAACCAGTCCTTCCACTTACCAATATCATCAATATACCCGATTATCTTTTCCGGGGTAGCCGCCAGGTTGATCGCTTTTGATATCCGTATATCTGACGGAAATAAAAGGGATATGGCGGTTGCAAGCAGAAAAAAAAGGATGATACTGATAAAAAATAATTTGATTAACCGCATGATAATAAATTAAAATTTTCCGGTTTCTTTCCTGCTATTCAGGCACCGGCGTATCGGGATTCGAAATGAATATAACCAGGTAATATACTACCCCGAAACTATTCCCATCGAATCACTTTCATCAGAACAACATAAATAATAATTATCCAAACACCCAGGATGCCTATCTCCCTCCATGTATCATACAAATGAAGTCCTTCAAATGAAATTTTTCTCATTGCATTATTCAACTGAGTTAGCGGCAGGAAATAACAAATATCCTGCAGCCATTGTGGAAACACAGTAATCGGAAAAAAAGTGCCTGATAAAAGCATTTGAGGGAAACCAAAAAGATTGATGAATAAGGGAATGGATGCATCACTTTTGGCTATACTGCTAAAGATAAGCCCTACCCCCATCAAAAGGAAAAGCATAACTACTGACAACAGTACCATTTCAAAAAAAGTAATAGCACCATGTTGCAATGTGAAACGGAGAAAAAAGTAACCAAACAAAATTAAAATAACAATATTCACCAGTTGAAAAAACAACCGGCTTGTACCAATTCCAATTAAAATATTGATCCTGCTGATCGGTGAAGCATAAAATCTTTTTAAAATCAACTGATCCCGAAGAGAAAAAAAAGTAAATGATATGCCGAACAGGGTGGCAAAAAGAATGGAAAAGCCTAACTGCCCGGGTAAAATAAAATCTATCTGCCTGTATTTTTGTCCTTCTATGATTTCAGGTTGAATGGTATACTGTTTACCTCCCGGGGAAATTTTAGCAATTTCAATTTTATTGGTCAGGCTTTCCAATGTCTGTAAAAATAGATACAGGGAGGTACCACTTGCTGAACTTGACTGTACATGAACCAGGAATTTTCGTTCGCTTACTGTATCCTGCATAGGTTTGATGAGTATAATACCTGTCAGCTTACCTTTTACCAATTCCTCACGCATAGCAGCTGTATCCTCATACCGCAGAAGGCGCACAAAAGGAATTGATTTTAAACTATCAAATACTGCATTTACTGTATCACTCCCGGGACGAATTGCTATGCGCTGTACCGGCACACCGCTGTTTTCAAAAGCACCAAAAATCAGGATAAAAATAATGGGAAATAACAAACTGAATACGATCGAAATCGGTTGAGCAAAAATGGCCTTAAAGCTTGCACGGGTAATGGCCCACAAGGCTCTTGACTGACTATATGGTTGAGACATTAAGTAAAATTGGTGTGCAAACCTACGGGAATTGCTTTGAAGTACAGGTAGAGCCTTTTAACGAAGAACAACCAGGAATAAATTTTATTTAATTTATTTCTGCTGTAAATATTTATTTAACCAGCCAAGGAATATTATCGTATAAAAAACTGGAAAGGTAACCTGGCTTGCACAGTGTTGCTCATTTCTTTTATACTTTTTATTTCCCGGTAAATTTTAAAATTCTCTTCGCCCAGTTCCATCTTCATTTTATCAGTAAAATTCATCGGATCCTGCTTGCCAAATAACTGTTCAAATATGTTCTCAGGTTCGGGGTACTCAACGATCCTGAAATCGGTGAGCTTTGCTGCAGAGGCAGCAGCCCGGATAGCGTCCTCAATACCTCCAAAACGATCGATCAAGCCTATTTCAATCCCTCTTTTTCCCGTCCATACACGTCCCTGCGCAATGCTGTCAACATATGCTGTATCTTTTTTTCTTCCGTCGGCCACTCTTTGTTTAAACTGGCTGTAGATCATATCCACATTTGCCTGTACGATGCTTTTTTCCTTTCCGTTTAACGGCCGATAAACACTACCTGCATCTGCAAACGGAGCCGTTTTTAATCCATCAAAAGTGACACCCAATTTATTTTTGAAAAAGGCCTGCATATTAGGAATAATCCCAAACACTCCAATGGAACCCGTAATGGTTGTTGGTAAGGCAAAAATGCTATCTGCAGCACAGGAAATATAATAACCGCCTGAGGCGGCTACATCACCAAAACTTACCATCACAGGCTTTTCTTTTTTAGCCAGGGAGAGCTCTCGCCAGATCGCTTCGCTTGCCATGGAACTGCCACCGCCTGAGTTTACTCTCAACACAATTGCCTTTATTGATTTATCCATTCTTGCTTTCCTGATCAGGTTACGATAAGTTTCACCGCCGATTTCATCATCTGATTTTCCATCAACAATGTTTCCCTCTGCATAGATCAATGCGATCTTTTCGCCGGTACTTTTTTGCAGGTTATTGGCAGCCATATATGTATTGATGGTGATAAAATTGATCTTATCAAATTTTCCAATTCCGGCCTTTGATTTGATCTCATCTTTAAATTCATCATCATATTTAAGCGCATCAACTAATTTATGATCCAGTGCATCCTGTGCATTTTGAATTTTTGCTTCATTAGCCAGTTGATGAAGAGTCGCTGTATCAATTTTCCTGGCATCAGCCGTTTTTATTAACAAATCGCTATACAGATCATTCAGCCAAATAGCTGTCTGAAATTCATTTTCCGGTGTCATCTCGTTTGAACGAAGCGGCTCAGTGGCACTCTTAAATTTTCCGGCATAAAATATCTGGGGTTCAATTTCTAATTTTTGCAATGTGCCTTTTAAAAACGCATATTCTATGCTGTAACCTGCCCATTCTACATATCCCTGGGGACTTACATAAATCTTATCGGCTATATTGGCAACACTATACGCTTTTTGAGTAATGATATCACCGTGAGCTAATACAAATTTGCTGCTTGTTTTAAAATCTTTCAATGCGTTTCTTATTTCTTCATTAGCGGCAAACCCATTAGGATTATTATCCGCTTTGATATAAACACCGGCAACATTTTTATCTGTTTTTGCAATTCGCAATAAGCGGATCACATCATATAAACCGGGTATATCTTTTTCGCTGCCGCCCAGAAAAGACAAAGGGTATTGATTCAACTGCTCTTTGTAATGTTGTGAAAGGTCAAGTAAAATAACCGATTTGGCTTCTACCCTTGGCCTGTCTTTTGAGGCCATACCTCCAACCATGGAAAGCAAGAAAAATACAGCCAGCACTGAAAAAACTACCAGGGCAAGAAATGAGGCTAATAATATTTTAAAAAAACTCCGCATCAGTTAATAAATTATTGAATTCCAAAAATAAAGATATTTGGCCGTCGGTTGGTAAAGAAAGCTGGCAAGCAACAAGACAAAATGAAGGACGATTCATTGATCAACTTATCGGTTTTATTATGAATACAGCTTATTTATTGACAGGCGGCAATTTAGACTCAAGGGAAGCAACCTTAGCCGGGGCATTTAGGAGAATTCAGGAGGAATGCGGAGACATGGTACAATCCTCTTCCTTATATGAAACCGAAGCCTGGGGCCCTGTTCATCAACCCCAATTTTTAAACCAGGTGCTGGAACTACAAACTACCTGCGATCCCTACCTTTTATTAGAAAAAATACAGAACATAGAAAAACAAGCCGGCAGGATAAGAACCGAAAAATATGGCCCTCGCCTGATAGATATAGATATTTTGCTGTTCAATGATGAGATCCATGATACGCCACAGTTGAAAATACCACATCCTCAAATTCAAAACCGACGGTTTGTTTTGCAACCATTAGCCGAGATAGCGCCAACAATCATACATCCCATTCTAAAAAAAACAATTGCTGAATTGCTTCTTATTTGTCCTGATAATTTAAAAGTATCCAGATTTTATTGACTCCACGTATTTTTAAAGAGTAAACAATTATTGCGAATACTATCTCAATAGAACAAGACGCATGGATTTATCCACAATATATCCGCCCAAGGGACCAACCCCCTTCATTTCATTTACTTTGCCATTCAAATAAGATTCCTTTTTTCGATTCATCAACATGAAGTATAATTTTATCACCATTGAGGGAAATATCGGCGCAGGCAAAACTACCCTTGCTCACTTGCTCTCGAAACATTACAATGCACGGCTGATCCTGGAAGAATTTGCAGACAATCCTTTTTTGCCCAAATTTTACGAAAACCCTGATCAATATGCTTTTCCGCTGGAATTGTTTTTTATGGCCGAACGGTTTAAGCAATTAAAAGAATTGTTGCAACAAAAAGATATGTTTCAGCATCTCACCATTTCCGATTATCTTTTTACCAAATGCTTATTGTTTGCCAAAGTCACATTACCCGAAGACGAATTCCGGCTTTATCAACGGTTGTTTGACATTATACACCAGCAACTGATACAACCCGATCTGTTGATCTACCTGCACTCACCCATTAATAAATTACAGGCAAATATTAAAAAACGAAACCGCTCTTATGAACAAAAAATACCAGACTCCTACCTGCTCAGCATACAGGAAACCTATACAAATTATATAAAGCAGCATAATGTAAAAACGCTTTTTGTAGACGCTACTCATGCAGATTTTTTAAGCAACCAAAGCCATTTAAAAATTATAACAGACACATTAGACAAGGAATTTGATGAAAGGCAACAATATCTCACATTGGCATAATGAAGTTCAATCAGGTTATTCATTTCTTCTTAATATCGATACATTCCTGTTAATTTTTGGTGATCGCCCGAGGTAAGAAGCCCGTTAGATTTTCTAAATATCACCCTGGCTTTTTTCATATTTTCACATTCTAATGGATGATAATTCTACCGCCCAGGTTACAGATGATCCCTTTGCAGCTGTTCGTATTCCAGAATATAAAAACCTGGTATTGGGCCGGTTCACATTTATTACCGCACTTCGCATGATGAGTACCCTGGTGGGTTGGTGGGTGTATGAATTAACCCATGATCCATTTGCCATCGGGCTGATCGGTTTGTCAGAAGTAATTCCTGCCCTTTCTATGGCACTTTATTCGGGCCATATCATTGATGTCAGCGAAAAAAGAAAACTATTACTCAAGTGTATTTTCTTTTATACCTGCCTGGCTTCCATTTTATTATTCCTTTCTACCCCGCTTATTCATGATAATACTAATCCACAACACATAACTTATTTAATTTATGCGGTTATTTTTTGTACTGGTATAGTACGTTCTTTTGCCGGCCCAAGTTTCAGCGCTTTGATCGCCACCATTGTTCCAAGGCGCTATTTGCAGAATGCCACTACCTGGAGCCAGGGCAGCTGGCTGGCAGCTTCTGTAACCGGACATGCATCGGGCGGGTTTATGATTGCTTTATTGGGTAATATGGGAACCATGATAGTTATTTGTGTCCTGCTGGTGGTGGCATTTTTTGTTCTTACCCGGTTAAAAACAAAACCTTCACTTACCAATAGAGCTGATGTACGTACCTGGGAAAGTATGAAAGAAGGATTACGTTTTGTTTTCAGAACAAAAGAATTGTTTGCCGCTTTATCGCTCGATATGTTTGCTGTCCTTTTTGGTGGCGCAGTGGCCATGGTCCCGGTGTATGCAAAAGATATTTTGAACATTGGACCAATGGGGTTTGGCTGGCTCAATGCAGCTGTTGACATAGGTGCTATCACCGTAGTGGTTATTCTTACGATTGTTCCGTTAAAAAATGCACAGGGAAAAAAATTACTGCTATCAGTGGCCGGGTTTGGTGTTTGTATTATATTATTTGCATTATCCAAATGGTTTGTTCTCTCCTTTTTTGCTCTTATGATCGCCGGCATGCTGGATGCTGTAAGTGTGGTGGTTCGCGGCACGGTAATGCAACTTAAAACGCCGGATCATATGAGGGGAAGGGTAAGCAGCGTGAGCTCGATGTTTGTTAATTCCAGTAATGAATTAGGACAATTTGAAAGTGGGTTAGCTGCCAAAATAATGGGAGTTATTCCATCAGTAATATTTGGCGGGTGTATGACATTAGTCGTAGTTTTTATTACCTGGATAAAGGCACCTTCCCTGAGAAAATTTGAATATTAAAGAAATATTATGTTCCCTAAACTAATTACCAGGGTAAAAAAATTCCTGATCCCTTTTATAATTTCCTGGTAAAAAAAAATATAGCTATTTCCCGGCGCTCAATAATTTTTCAAGGACATAATACGTAATGGGACAAAAAGTTGAATTTTTTAAAGTCAGGGCCTGGCGTTTATAGATCACATCCTCATCCGTATAAGGAAAACGCCGGCAATCAGAAGGCCGTTCTTCATAAATGCTGCAAAGATTGTCGGGTGCCAGAAAAGGACAAGGTTTTGTTTTGGCCACAAAATCACCATCCTCATCAACTTTTAAAAACGTATCCATAAAGACGCCATCCTTCATTCCCAAATGCTTTGCGATTCTTTTAATATCGGTTGTTTTGAACCTGGGGGAATAATTCTTACAACAATTTGCACATTGAAGGCAATCAATTTTCTCAAACGCCTCGTCATGAAGATCAGGTAATTGCCTGAGCAAGGAATTTTTATTGGCCCTATGCAGGTATTGCTTGTATAATTTTTGCCTTTCGCCCGATTTTTTCTGCCAGTTTTTAAGCAGGTCTTCACTCATATTGCAAAGTAATGCCAATTTCATTTTCAAAAGGCGACAAAAACGTAATTGTTCTACTACCATTTAGTAAACTATTTTCCAACCTGTTTCCAACAGTTGGAGGATCCTCTTTTTTTATCCTCTTCCTCCCGTAACTTTGCCCGCATTTCAGAAGGAAAATAAGGTAACTGTAAGTTCACCGGAGTATATATTAAAATAAATTATAACAGGCAAATGACGCTTTTTGAACAACAATCCAAAGAATTTATCGCCCGCCATATTGGTCCGGCTACAGCGGATGCAAGAGCCATGCTGAAATCGATGGGATTAAACAGTATAGAAGAATTGATTAAAAAAACAGTACCGGCCTCAATCCGCATGGATCATGAATTGAATTTGCCTGATGCGATGAGTGAACACGAATATCTGAAACATATTAAAGAAGTATCATTAAAGAACAAGGTTTTTTCAACTTATATAGGCCAGGGATATTATGATACCATTACTCCTTCTGTCATTCTCAGGAATATTTTTGAAAACCCGGGATGGTATACCCAGTATACACCTTACCAGGCTGAAATATCGCAGGGGCGATTGGAAAGTTTGTTGAACTTTCAAACAATGGTAAGCGACCTTACTGGCTTACCTATAGCAAATGCATCCTTACTTGACGAGGGTACTGCCGCAGCTGAGGCAATGACGATGTTTTTTAATTTCCTGAATAAGCAGGATCATATTGAGCGTCCTAAATTTTTTCTAGACAGCAACTTATTTCCTCAAACCAAAGATGTATTATATACCAGGGCTACACCTGTAGGAATTGAAATTGTGGAAGGAGATTATAAAAATGCAGCAATTGATAATCTCTTTTTTGGAGCTATTGTTCAATATCCAAATAATAAGGGATCTATAGAAGATTATCGGGAATTTATTGCAAAAACCCAACAGACTGGGGCTAAAGTAGCAATGGCCACTGATCTTCTTGCCCTTACTCTCCTAACCCCTCCCGGTGAGTTGGGGGCAGATGTAGCCGTTGGCTCATCTCAACGGTTTGGTGTGCCCTTGGGTTATGGTGGTCCCCATGCCGCTTTCTTTGCAGCCAAAGAAGACTTTAAAAGAAATATACCGGGCCGCATCATAGGCGTTAGCATTGATGCTCAGGGAAACCGGGCTCTGCGCATGGCCTTACAGACAAGAGAGCAGCATATAAAAAGGGAAAAAGCGACTTCCAATATTTGCACGGCACAGGCATTGCTTGCTAATATGGCTGCTATGTACGCCGTTTATCATGGAGCAGAAGGTTTGAAAAATATAGCGAAGCGGGTGGCCATTCTTACTCAAACAGCGGCCGATGCTATTGAACAGAGAGGTTTTGAATTGATATCCCAGAATTTCTTTGATACAATTGTAGTTAGAACAGTTGAGTTGGATGCCATAAAAACAAAAGCCGAAAGGCAACACATCAATCTCCGTTATATTGATGAAAACCATATTGGGATTTCGCTGGATGAAACAACCTCAACGGAGGATCTTTATGATCTTATTAATTGCTTTGAAAATGACGTGGATGCCGTTGCATTTGATATAGACCAGGATGAAGATTTGTTGCACATTCCGCAACACCTGGCAAGAAACTCAGCTTTCTTAACTCATCCTGTATTCAGGGATCATCGGAGTGAAAGCCAGATGATGCGCTATATTAAAATGCTTGAGAACAAAGATCTTTCGTTGAACACGTCCATGATTTCACTCGGAAGCTGTACAATGAAATTAAATGCAGCATCACAGATGATGCCACTAAGTTGGGCGCATTGGAGCAAGATACATCCCTTTGCCCCCAATGACCAAACTAAGGGTTACCAGTTTATCGTTGATGAATTGAGTAAATACCTCTGTGAAATAACTGCATTTGATGCCTGTAGCTTACAACCAAATAGTGGTGCACAGGGTGAGTACGCCGGTTTACTGAGTATAAAAGCTTACCATCAAAGCCGAGGAGATCATCATCGTAATGTGATGCTAATTCCTATTTCAGCTCATGGAACAAATCCCGCTTCTGCGGTAATGGCAGGAATGAAGGTGGTGGTAGTTAAAGCTCTCGAAAATGGATATATTGATGTAGATGATCTGAAGGAAAAAGCACAGCGCCATAGTGATAACCTTTCTGGAATAATGATCACCTACCCAAGTACCTATGGTGTATATGAAGAATCTGTAAAAGAAATTAATGCGCTTATTCACCAGCATGGAGGACAGGTTTATATGGATGGGGCAAACATGAATGCACAGGTTGGAATAACAGCCCCCGGATTGATAGGCGCTGATGTTTGTCACCTGAATTTGCATAAAACTTTCGCTATTCCACATGGTGGGGGCGGTCCTGGAATGGGTCCCATTTGTGTAAAAAAACACCTGGCCCCCTATCTTCCTGGTCATGTATCATTAGCAAGTACGGAACAAATGCCCGGAAAAATTGAACAGAAGAAAAAACAGCAATGGCATGGAGCCATCTCATCCTCGCCCTATGGTTCTGCAAGTATTTTGCTGATTAGCTATGGATACATCAGGATGCTGGGCCATGGCGGTGTAAAAAATGCTACAGAATATGCCATATTAAATGCCAATTACATGAGAGCCAGATTGGAAGGCCATTATGGAATATTATACACTAATCACAATGGTTTGTGTGCGCATGAATTTATAGTAGACTTGAGACCTTTTAAAAAGTCAGCGGAAATAGAGGCAGAAGATGTTGCGAAACGATTAATTGATTATGGCTTTCATGCTCCTACCATGAGTTTTCCGGTTCCAGGAACCATCATGATTGAGCCAACTGAAAGTGAGGATAAAGCAGAGCTTGACCGATTTTGTAATGCAATGATTGCAATACGTGAAGAAATAAAAGCAATTGAGGAAGGTGTAGTGGACAAAAAAGACAATTTCTTAAAAAACGCTCCCCATACTCAATTTGTAATATCGGCGGATGAATGGAACCATCTTTATTCAAGACAGGCAGCTGCCTTTCCAAAATCGTTTGTTACCGTTAATAAATTCTGGCCGGCAGTAGGAAGGGTTAATAATACGCATGGCGACAGAAACCTGGTTTGCACTTGCGAACCTGTAGAAAGTTATATGGAAAGTGAAGTATAAAAATTTACTAAATGTAATGGCATGAATTGGATGACCAGTAACTATTGATTGTAAAAATAACCTTAGGCTCCAGGTATGGTAAAAGAAAATGCCACTTAAATGCCTTAAGGCTGCGCATTATGGAGTAAGCATGATATAAAATACATGAAGAGCGATTCGATTTTCTACCGCCTCTTCTGCACTGATTTTAGCTTTCTTTAATAAGGCGGGTCCCGTACCATCAATGCTTGTGAGCATGATACCGATCTTTTTAAAATCAAGCTTCCCGGTATTCTCTGGTTCCACCATGAGTGAAAATTCAGAATCGACTCCATAAAATCTAAAGTCATTGCCGTTTAACCGGAGAAGGTCCCTGATACTCATGCCAGAATATATACCACTTCTGAAGCCCCATTTATTGCGGCTGATATTATCATTAAAAGGAAGATAACTTTCAGTTGGTAAGATCCCACTAATCAGTATATAGGAAAGTTTACATAAATTATTTTCATCGTCCCAAACAAAAACCGCCTGCTGGTTACTATTGCCATATAAGACGGAGCACTTCTTTACTTTTTTCTCAGAAAAATAGTATACATCTTTCTTTACATTCTGCTCTCCAAAATAAGTAAGAAGGTATTCATGTGAATCAAAACCCAGCAGATCTTCAGCAAACAAAACATTTCCCGGTAATTGTTGCTTTTTTAACGTAAATGAATACACGGTGCAGCCATTTTCAACTTCAGTGTTTATCTGAACGGTGAGATTTTTCTTTTGAAACAATTTGGGTTCGGTATTATCGTCCTTATTTTCTCCATAAAAAAAATGGCTTTGCTTTAACCTCTCGAGGCCTTGCTGATAATCTTCCCTGGAAGTTGTATTATAAGAATAACAAAAAGCGTTATCCTTTTTATAAAGACCAACACTCCTGTTTTGAATGATGGTATCTTCCAGACTTAGTTTTATTTTTTCAAAAAAGGTAAAGGCCATCGCATCATCCTGCATCTTCTTGCCCCCGGATAAATATCCCTTTTCATTCATGTAGTTATCAAATTTCTTTGGAGACAAGGAAGCCAGCGTCATCAAGTCATCCACGGTGAAAGACTGTGCATGACTTAAAGTAAATATAGAACCCTGCAAAAAGAGAAATAGTAAAATTCTCACCATAATCAACTCTGGTCTTCATTTTTATTTATTTGAGGGTTTTTTAAAGGAATCCCAACGGGAGTATTATAGCACTTTGGCTGTGTAGAATACGAAACTAAATGTTTTTGTTAAAAATTCAAACGAATTGAGAAGTTTTATTATTAAACGCGGGAGAGTGGAGGAACCTTATTTATGGATAGTTGAATAAGATGGAAATAAATAATAAACTACAAAAAATAATATATCAGGGTTTTGGCAATATAAATGAAAATACACTTCCTTTACCGGGCTCACTTTGAATATTAAGCTGTCCTTTATTCTTTGCCAGAAATTCTTTACACAGCATCAGCCCCAAGCCTGTACCTTGTTCCTGGGCTGTTCCATTACTACTATAAAATTCCTGACCCCCGATCTTTAGCAATTCTTCTTTACTAATACCTTTCCCTGAATCCTTTACATATATTTCAGTAAAAAGGGATTGATCGAAAGTACCAATAGATATTTTGCCCCCCGAGGGAGAAAATTTTATTGCATTGGAAACAAGATTGCGCAACACTAAGTTGATCATATCGCGGTCAGCCCAGGCAATAAATCCCTCAGAAGCTTTATTTTCAATATGTATTTTTTTTGCTTCCGCCTGTAAATACAATAATTTCATAACCTCTTCAATCATCTCTCTTACGTTGATAAAATCCGCATGCACCTTGTGGGCCTGCATCTGGCTTTTGGCCCATTGTAACAGGTTATCCATCAGACTTACTGTAAAATTCAAATCATTTTTTACATCCGGAATCATGGCCTTTATTTCTTCTGCCGGCATATCCAGTTTTTGCATATCGTCAAAAAGGTTGCGTAAGGCATACATCGGAGCTTTAAGATCATGGGAAATAACAGAAAACAATTTACTTTTTAGAGAATTTAACTCATCCAGTTCCTGTGCTTGTTTTTGTATTTCTCCATTATTCTTTTTTAAAACTGCATTATGTAACTGCATGCTGGCCTGGTAGTTCGTATTTTCCTTTTTAATGAGGTAGAGCCCGTAAAAGATATAAATAATGGCGAGGACCTGGTTAATCAGGTAACCTACGTAATTGATCTGTTCAAGCTGATAGGGATATTTTTTTAGGACGACAGTCAAGATAAAATAGCTGATCATAGAGAAGCTAATGGAGAAGATCATGTAGCCAATATCCCGAATAAAAAATACTGCTAATACGCCGTACAGGATAAAAGATAACTCAATTCCGAAATTTATCCCATTGATGTAACTGAGGCAAGTGAAAAAGGGATAAAATATAAAATATACAAGTAATGCATCCTGGAACTTTTGCCGCTTGTTAAGGTATAAAATAAAAATGCTTAATAATGGGGGCAGGCAAGCAATGAGCCAGCCAGTAATTGGTATTTTACCCCCCTGAAAAATTCCTAATACAGGAACTATAATGCCGGAAATGAGCTGAAAAAGATTGAGGTAATTAAAAATTCCTAACCTGCTCTTTTCATATTCATTCATTTCGTCAGAAACACCTATCCCCTTCACTTTATGTAAAAACGACACCAAATTATTATTTATTAATTTCAGAAACTCAAATAGCTTCGAACGAATGATCTTAAAATACTCATTGCGGGGTTGCAATAACTGAATATAGTTCATAAGGTGGATGTTTTGGTTTCAAAAGGACGGTTCCTGACAAAATAGTAATTATTTGCTTAATATTTTATTCCCCCGGAAAATTTATCAGGATAAACCCCTATGCAGAAACCAAACCAAGATTATAACGACCTAAATGATTTTTTTGAAAATCCCTTGCAAAACGCCTAATACCTTTATTTTTAACTTCTTTTCTTTCTTTAATTCAACAATATGCGACCCTTACCGCTCAGCTTTAATTTTATTCTGCTTTTATCCTATCTCTTTTTTTCTTGTTCCTCCGATGCTCAAAAGCAGGAGAACCAGGATTGGATTCAGCTTTTCAATGGCAAGGATATTAATGATTGGGTCGTAAAAATCCATCATCATGAGACGGGAGATAACTTTGGCAATACTTTTAGGGTAGAAGATAGCATTCTTAAAATCCGTTATGATCGTTATGATCAATTCAATGAACGCTTTGGACATCTTTATTATAAAACGCCTTTTTCATATTACCACCTTAAACTTGAATATCGCTTTGCTGATGAGTGGAGAAAGGATGCACCCGAATACACCATACTGAATAGTGGAATAATGTTTCATTCCCAGGATCCGCGCAATATTCTTAAAGAACAGGATTGGCCCATATCTGTCGAAATGCAACTACTGGCCGGTTTAGAAGATGGAAAACCCCGGCCTACAGGTAATATGTGCTCACCAGGAACGCATGTAGTATATGAAGGAAAATTGGATACAAGGCATTGTATTGAATCCAGCTCCAAAACCTTCACACCCAACCAATGGGTTAGCGCCGAATTAATTGCCCTTGGGGATTCTTTGATTATTCACATTATCAACGGAGATACCGTTTTGAAATATTCTCAACCCCAGATTGGAGGGCCTATTGTAAACCGGTTTGATACAGCCCAAAAAATGGATGGAAAGATCCTAAAAGAAGGATTTATTGCTCTGCAAAGCGAAGGTCAGCCAATTGATTTCAGGAACATCAAACTTCTTAACCTGGAAGGATGCATGGACCTCAATTCCAAAAATTATAAACCGCATTTCATAAAGCAATTGGAATCATCCTGCAACTAGAACTCATCATAAATAGTCCTTTAGATAGTACTTGCAGGTATTTTAAAGATTAACATTATCCAAATACTTTGTTATCTGTTTAATTGTTTTCAGTAAGTATTCTGAAATGAGCAGGCATGTAATTTGTTTTGATTCTTTATAAATTTTAGCATGAATTGGGTGGATCTTTCGTTGCTCCTTGTTATTGTTTTTGCCGTTTGGGCAGGCATTAGTCGTGGATTTATTTTAGGCTCATTAGATTTGGCTGGTTGGATCGGGAGTTTCATCCTGGCTTATTTATTTTATAGCTATACGGCCCGCTTGTTGGACTCATTTCTCGATTTACCAGTATGGCTATTGCCCATTTCGTTTTTACTCACTCTTTTTGTAAGTCGTTTACTAATAAATGCATTAGGCCATTATCTCATACGTGCGGTTCCAGAGCAAAGCAATCATAATAGAGTAAACAAATTTTTGGGTATCATACCGGGCGCCTTCAATGGTTGGATAATCGCCATTATTCTATCAGCATTATTACTCGCTCTTCCATTAAAAGATATTATAACCAGGGAAACCCGAAACAGTAAATGGGCTACCTCTCTAGCTATGCAATCGGAATGGGCTAATAAAAAACTGGCCCCCGTTTTTGATGAGGCCGTTCGCCATACTATGAACAGCCTGATGGTAGATCCGGCCTCTAATAAAAAAGTACCCCTGGGATTTACATATAATAATGCTGTTGCCCGTCCTTTTTTAGAAATGAAAATGCTGGAATTAGTAAATAAAGAAAGGACGAAGGAAGGATTACCGCTATTAAAAAATGATCCTGAATTAACCCGGGTAGCCAGAGCCCATTCCCGTGACATGTTTGTCCGGGGGTATTTTTCCCATAACACTCCTGAAGGCAAAACACCTTTCGACAGAATGAGAGCGTCAGGTGTACGGTTTTTAAATGCAGGTGAAAACCTTGCACTTGCTCAAACACTTGAAATTGCACATATAAATCTGATGAACTCTCCGGGCCATAGGGCCAATATTTTACATCCCGCGTTTGGACGACTGGGTATTGGGGTCCTGGACGGCGGTTTTTATGGTCTTATGATTAGCCAGGAATTCAGGAATTGAGTTTTTTAAGATTATTTCCCTATCCGGGACTTGTATTAATCCATCAATCCTGATTTGGATATTCGCTATCATCTGAGGTTAAATGTTTCCCCGTTTTTCTTGATAATTATTATGGTACAATAGTTGAATTTTTAAAATTCAAAAAAAATATATGAAATTATCTCCCTTGTTATTTATCCTGTTTTTTGCTCTGTTTGTGTTGAGTGGTTGTGGCGCTGTGGAAACCATTTTTAAGGCGGGTATGTGGTGGGCCCTTTTTTTAGTAGGTCTTGTCGTTGTCCTTATTCTCTGGATTGTTAGAAAAACAAGAAAATAATAATTGCCCGTTGGCGGAATACAGGTGTAGATTGCATTTATCGTTCCCTGGACAAAAAATTATTGAGATTTATCAAGTATTGTTCTTTGATAAATTTTAAGCTACTTATTTCGTTTAAGCTATTTTATCCCTACACTGCATTGCCTTTTTAAGCTTGAAAAGAATTGCTTACAGAGGGATCAAGCAAAAAGATGAGAACTTATTTTTTGGTCATGTTATTCAGATCCAGGATTCTTTAAATAAAAATTTTGATTTAGATATTTCATGGGGTGAAGATTCCCCAAATAATAATTTAAATAAACCGATTATGTCGAAACCAAAATATTTGAAAGATTCACAAATCAACGACATCCATCCAGAACTTGAAAGAGAACCATCATTGAAACCCGGAAAAATCGATGATCAGGAAAAGAAAGCGGATCAGCTCAATACAAATATTACTAAGGATATAAGGAAACTACTCGATGATGAGCAATCCCTGGATGGCAGTCCTGATCCAACTACGAAATTGGCACCGGAAACTTCCGGATCAAAAAACGCTGAACAACTAAAAGGCAAAAAAAGTCAATAAAATCACCCTATTTGCTATTCATTTTTATTTGAAAACCCTACTACTGTTATGAAGATAGCAGGCCTGGAGGTTTTTCCTATATTATTTAACCAGTATATTTGCCTTATTTTATTTTTAAAAAAAAGGATTAATAAGTTGCTTGCCATTCATAAAAAAGCAGCTAAGTTGAAAACAGGTATAGTAGATTTTTATAAAATATTTCAAAAAGTAGTAACGCCGCTAAGGCCTTTTTTTATAAAACCAAAACCGGAAACAATCCACATTACTCCTGTATATTCAAGAAAACAAATCCGAATAGCCGTTTCTTCCTTCTTTTTTTGCCAGGGTCTTAGTTTTGCAACCTGGGCTAGTCGAATTCCAGATTTGAAATACACATTAAATTTAAGTGATGCTGCTTTGGGCAGTATCTTACTGGCTTTGCCTTCGGGTCAGTTGTCGGCCATGCCTTTTTCAGGAAGATTGGTCACTCATTTTGGCAGTAAAAAGGTTTTACGAATTTGTGCCGTGTTATATACACTTTGCCTCACCACTATTAGCCTTGCATCACAACCATGGCACTTGTTTTTAAGCTTATACTTTTTCGGCGTGTGTGGAAATATGTGTAATATTTCGGTAAATACGCAAGCAATAAGAGCTGAAAAAATATTTGAAAGGCCCATCATGACTTCTTTTCACGGTGTTTGGAGCATAGCAGGATTTACAGGTGCGGCTATTGGATTATTAATGATGGCACTTCATTTTACTCCTTCCACCCATTTTTTAATAGTAGCCGGTTTTGTTATTTTGACCGTTGTGATTGCACAGAAATATCTGCAAACGGGTAAAGCGGTCCCCCGGCCCAAAAGGCCTTTTTTTTCAAAGCCTGATACCATGCTGATGCAACTAGGCACTATTGGTTTTTTCAGTATGGCAAGTGAAGGTGCTATGTTTGATTGGAGTGGAGTTTACTTCAAACAAATAGTGCATGCGCCCCAATCACTTATAGCCCTGGGGTATATGACATTTATGGTGGCTATGGCCAGCGGCAGGTTTGTTGGTGATAAATTAATTGCAAAACATGGCAGAAAAAAAATGTTGCGCATTAGCGGGATATTGATTTCCACAGGGTTGTTTACATCTGTATTATTTCCTCATATTATTTCTGCCACCCTGGGATTTCTGCTTGTAGGTTTTGGTGTATCATCCATTGTACCGATGGTGTATAGTGCGGCAGGAAGAAATTCAAATATTCCTCCCGGCGTAGCATTAACCGCCGTCTCTAGTATAAGCTTTCTTGGTTTTTTGATGGGGCCGCCACTTATAGGCTATGTTGCCGAATTGCTTAACCTTCGCTATTCATTTGCATTAATTGGGTTGTTGGGGCTGGTGATAAGCCTGATGGTATCAAAAGTAAGGGCATTGGATTAACAAGTCTCAATTCAGATTAATTTGTGAATTAGCTATTTCTCAATTTTATTTTTTGATAAGAATTGGCTGGCGGCAGGAAGTATCTTTGCCCTTTTTAGCATGATATCCTACTTGTTGTAATACCTTTAAAGAGGAACTTTTGCTATTTTCACCCGGTTAATATTCTAACATGAAAAATTCCCGGCTTACTATTATTTTCCTGCTTACATTCTGGCACTGTAAAGCAACAGAGTCAATTGAAATTTCTTCTCCTGACGGAAAAATAAAAACAATTATTAACGCCGGTGAAAAGCTGTCATATTCTATTTTTTATAATTACAAAATCATCTTACTTCCCTCTGATATTAATATCTTCCTGACAGACGGAGCCAATATCTCAGGAAATATTTCTCTTAAAAAAATAACAAGGCGAAATAACAACTCTGTCATCATATCCCCGGTACCAGAAAAAAGAAAAAATATTCCAGACATTTATAACGAACTCACCATTCGGTTCAGGCAACCGTTCAGCGTAGTGTTCAGAGTATATAATGATGGAGTTGCCTATAAGTTTGTTTCTCATTTTAAAGATAGCATCCTTATTAAAAATGAATTAGCTTCTTTTAATTTCCCGTCAAATCATCTTATCTATTTTCCTGAAGTGGTAAAAAGGGAAAACCTGGATATTTATCATACCAGCTTTGAAGAACCTTACCAGGTAAAATCAATAGACAGCCTAACCAAAAGCAATTTATGCTTTACGCCTGTTCTTCTAGCCCCCGAAGCAGGTCCTAAAATTGTCATTACAGAGTCTGACCTGGAGGATTATCCAGGGATGTTTTTAACCGGCAATGAAAACAATACCTTGTCTGGACAATTTGCACCTTATCCCCTGGAGGAACAAGTTTCAGGTGGAGAATTTGCCCAGCGGGTAGTTACTAAAAGAGAAGAATATATTGCTAAAACAAAAGGAACCAGGCAATTCCCATGGAGAGTAATATTAATCGCTTTAACAGATAAAGAACTTCCGGCAAATGATATGGTTTATCGTTTGGCCTCTCCCTCCCGATTAAAAAACACTACCTGGATAAAACCCGGCAAAGGAACGGATGAATGGATAATAGGAATTAACCTTTTTAATGTTCCTTTTAAAACCGGTGTTAACACTGCCACCTATAAATTTTATATTGACTTTGCTAAACGATTTGGTTTCGAACGGATCATGATGGATGCCGGGTGGAGTGATTATAATGATCTCTTTAAGCTGCACCCGCACATCAATATGGAAGAAATTTCGGCATACGCAAAGGAAAAAAATATTAAACTTAGTATGTGGACCCTTGCCATGACGCTGGAACGGCAATTAGAAGCTGCATTGGACCAGTTTAATAAATGGGGAGTTGATTTTATTATGACAGATTTTATGGATCGGGATGATCAGCAAATGGTGAATTTCTATTTTAAAGTTGCAGAGGCTTGTGCCCGGCACCAGATCATGGTGATGTACCATGGCGCTTTTAAACCCGCAGGTTTTAACCGCACTTATCCCAATGCGGTTACCCGGGAAGGTGTGTTGGGATCAGAATATAATATCTGGAGTGAAAAAGCAACACCCGAACATAATTTGCTTTTACCATTTATTCGCATGACATCGGGCCCGCTTGATTATGAGCCCGGTATTTTGGATAATGCAACTCCAAAAACTTTTAGGCCAATTGGAGATAAAGTGATGTCTATTGGTACACGCTGCCACCAGGCTGCTATGTTTATCATTTATGAAAGCCCTATTCAGCTTTTTTCAGGGAATCCCTCACAAGGTTTACTGGAACCAGATTTTATGGAATTGATCGGAAGCATACCCACCACCTGGGACACGACAATTGTATTGGATGGCAAAATAGGCGACTTTATTATTACTGCCAGAAGAAAGGGCGAAGATTGGTTTATTGGAGCAATGACGGACCAGGCTTCGAGACAATTTACTGTAGACCTTTCCTTTTTGGATGCAGGAAATTATACTGCCACTTTATGTGAAGATGGAATTAATGCTGACCGCTATCCCTCTGATTATAAATTTTCTTCCTGGTTATTCACAAAGAGAGACTCTTTAACAATTAAAATGGCACCGGGTGGCGGATATGTTTTGAAGCTTCAAAAAAACAAATAACCCTATTCTACTTTTATTTTTAGATCAAAATCGCTGCTAACCGGATCTCCGGCCATTTTATTGGGAGCGATATATAATTTATAATTCCCTTTTTGTTTAATATCATATTTCAATACATTTCCAAATGGCCCATCTGATTTTCCATCCGGAAGAATTAAATGACTGAACCGGAAGTTTGCTTTTCCTTTATCAGGAATAATGGTGGCGGTTAATTTTTTTCCCCGTTTTACCGGCAAATAACAAATAACGGGATCCCCTGCTTTCTTTAAATGACCTTTCACTACAACTAATCCACTATCCTTTATAAAAGAAATATGAATCACACTGTCGATTTGGATATTGGCCGGAACGCTGTCCTCAGTTGGGAATATTGCCCTTAATTTTTGAGGGGAGTCCATATTTTCAATGGGTTGTTCTGATGGAAGTTCGGTTTCCGATACCTGCACATTACAGGCCACCCCAAAAAATAAGGATAAAAAAATAGGGAATGAAGTCTTCATACCTGATGATTTAAACATAAACTACAAATACATTGCCCATTTTAAAAACCCTTTTACCACGTACCAATTTGAATATTGATCAGGATTCTTTCATTCTGCTTATTCTGCCTTGTATTTTCTCCTCCCGAAACACAGTTGAAGAAGATCGCCATAATAATTCCTACCGCTTTTTATACTCTTTTCCTTCTTCTTTTATCTTTGCAGCCTTGTGAACCTAAAAGATTATTACTCCATATTAGAGTTACCACCTTCCGCTTCTTCAAATTAAATAAAAAAAGCTTTTCGCCGGCTTGCACATCAGTATCATCCCGATAAAAAAAACGAAGCCTTTAGCCAGTCAAAATTCGCCGATATTAAAGAAGCCTATGAAACCCTGACCAATCCGGTTAAAAAGCATAATTACCTTCAGCAAAGATGGTATGCACAAAGCACCGGAAAAAAGATGATGAAGGAATCGCCAACTCCCGATTCAATTCTAAGGCAAATACTTGATCTTGAAAAGTATGTTTCAGGAATGGATATACACAGGATGAATCACCAGAAAATTTATAATCAAATTAATTTGATACTGTCCGATGCAAATATAAGTACGCTGAACTCTTTTAATGATATTGAAATTAGTAATGAAATAATATCGATTGCCCTAAAAACAAGCCAGGCACTCCCCTATGAATTATTGTTACTTATTTCAATCCAATTAAAAAAATTAAATGCCGCTGGTGAGTTTTTCACAAAAAAAATAAACAGGTCTGTTATTCGGCAAAAGCAAAAGCAAAATTGGGAAAAAAGAAAGCCCTGGTTTTTATTATTAATCGCAATTATGATCTGCCTGGTAATATTCGTTTTGGGCAACCAGCCATAGCCCATATTAGCCTCTTTACAATAGGTCTGCAAAATAGTAATACTAGCAAGACAAGGGGTTTAGCCTTTGATAAATTACTTTTTCGGTATGGCCTGCAAATCCTCTACAAAATGTTTCCTTTCCATTTTACCTTTTTAAGCCATTATTAAAAACGAAAGTTCTCACCCTCATATTTATCTTTGCAAAATGCATTATGTTTCTGTAGAGAATCTGACAAAAAGTTATGGTATACAGCCCCTATTTGAAAATATTTCATTTAATATAGAAGAAGGTGATAAGATATCCCTCGTGGCCCGCAATGGGTCGGGTAAATCCACTTTATTAAGAATTTTATCAGGAAAGGAGGTTCCGGATAGCGGTACTGTGTGGGTCAATAAGGATGTAGATGTGGCCTTATTTGAGCAGGAACCCATTTTTGATGAAACAAAATCCATATTAGATAATATTTTTTTTCATGACCACCCGGTAATAAATGCTATAAAGGAATTTGAAGCCATTAATGACAATACCGATCCGGATACATTAAACGCCGCCATAATTAAAATGGACGACCTGGGCGCATGGGATTTTGATACAAAAGTTAAACAGGTTTTGGGTAAACTAAATATTCACGAGCTGCATCAGCCGGTCAACTCCTTAAGCGGCGGCCAGAGAAAAAGAGTGGCTCTTGCAAAAACATTGATCGATATTGGTTTTGAACATAAACATGTTTTGTTGATCATGGATGAGCCTACCAACCACCTGGATGTTGAAATGGTGGAATGGCTGGAAAATTATTTGAATAAAGAAAATGTAACGCTTTTGTTGGTGACCCATGACCGTTATTTTTTAGATGCTGTTTGTGAAGAAATATGGGAGATGTCCCCCGGTTCGGCAGGAGGTGATAGTAGTCTCCATATTTATAAAGGCGATTATCAAAATTACCTGGAAAAGAAAACGGCCCGTTTTGAAAGCGAATCAGCCAGTATTGATAAGGCTAAAAATACATATAGGAAAGAATTGGAGTGGATGCGCAAGCAACCAAAGGCCCGGACTACAAAAAGTAAAAGCAGGCAGGATAATTTTTATGAAGTAGAAAAGAAAGCAAAAAAGAAAATTGAAGATCAACAGGTAGAGATGCAAATGAAAATGAACAGACTGGGGGGAAAGATCATTGAACTTAAAAAAGTATATAAGAGCTATGGCGATACTATTATATTAAAAGGATTTGATTATACGTTCAAAAAAGGTGACCGTATAGGAGTAGTTGGGAAAAACGGTGCGGGCAAATCCACCTTTATTAATATACTGCAAGGTATAGAGCAGCCAGATAGCGGAAAGATAAATACAGGTGAGACAGTGATCTTTGGCAACTATTCGCAGCAAGGCTTAATTATAAAAGAAGATATGCGGGTGATAGAATTTGTAAAAAATATTGCGGAGCATTTCCCATTAGCATCCGGAGGGTCATTAAGTGCGGCTCAGTTTCTTCAACTTTTTCTTTTTGATCCCGATAAACAATATACCTATATCAGCAAATTGAGTGGAGGAGAAAAAAGGAGACTGCATTTACTTTCAATCCTTTTTAAAAATCCGAATTTCCTGGTATTGGATGAACCCACCAATGACCTGGATCTTCCAACCCTGGGTGTTCTTGAAAATTTCTTAATAGAATTCCCCGGGTGCCTGATGATCGTTAGCCATGACCGATATTTTATGGATCGATTGGTAGATCATCTTTTTGTATTTGAAGGCGCAGGAATTATTAATAATTTTCCTGGTAATTATTCCCAGTACCGCGAATGGCTTAAAGAAAACGATAGTGCTCCCCTGGATCGATTTAATATGAATGCCCGCCAGCCGAAAAGTAATGAACAAATGTCAGCAGTTGCTGAAAAAAAGAAACCCTCTTTTAATGACAAAAGGGAATTTGACATGCTGGAAATAGAAATAGCTGCCTTAACCAGTGAAAAAGAATTGATCAGCCGTCAGCTAAATAATAATAGAACTCCTTTTAAAGAATTGCAAAAGCTCTCTATTCGCATTGGTGAGATTACAAAGGAATTAGATCAAAAGGAAATGAGATGGTTAGAGTTGAGCGAGTTTGTTCAATAATTTTTGAAATATGTTTTTATACTTCAATAATGTTATTCACACGTTTTTTACATCTATTTCCATAATATATAGTTCCTTATCCAGAGTATCGTAAAGTTCCCATGTTAATAATTAATCCTTCCAAAAATCTTGCAGTGTAGGATTAAGATGAGTAGTTTAGCATTCAATTCCACCAATCCTGAATCAACCAGGATTGATCCTTTGAGAAAGCACTCTATCTTAATTTCCATTCCTCCAAAAAACCGATTCTTTAATTTCCATCTCCTCAGAAAAACGATTCCTATATCCTGGATTGTTTAACTATTAAAACGTACCCTAATGAGCCGGTTCTTATCCCCTGATCAATTATTAATTGATCGCATCAGCCATAACGACACAGAAGCTTTTGAACAGATTTATCACCTATACTGGAAAAGCTTATACTTATATTGTTTGAAAAAAATTGAGTCTTCTGAAGACGCAAAAATAATTGTCCGTTCAATTTTCACTGATATATGGGAAAAAAGACATGCATTACCTGTCTCTTTCTGTCTTTCAAAACATTTATACCAGGAAGTAAGAAAAAAAGTGATCAAATGCATATTTGAGAAACTGGCAGTACTTGAATCTCGTAAATCTATTGAAGAAAGATTAACTATTGAATTTAGTGTTCTCTCATTACAAGCCGCCAGAAGGCCGGTATCAAAATCTTTTACGATCATAAACAAACCATCTGAATTGATCAGGCAGCAATCTGGTCAGGCAGGAACAGTGCATCATAATAATTTTGAAACTTTAAGATGGATTTTTCAATCATTAATTGATAAATTTTCATTCACCAACCTTTTATCTTATTCTAAAAATTAAATAGAGATGAAATCTGAAATTTTACATCGCAAACTGGAGAGATATGTTAATGGGGAATCCATGCCGGCGGAAACAAGACAAATCCAAAACTGGCTATCCTGTACATCAAAAGAGGCACCATTAAGTCCGGAGGAACGGTCCTTACTGGAACTTGAGATCTTACAGGAAATACAATCATTTACTGCCTATCCTTTATTTTTCCCCAGGAAGAAAAAAGCCTGGTGGCAAAAAATAACTGCCATGTTTTAATCTATTTCACCTGATATGTCATTTATTTTATCACAATTCAAATTTTTATAGTTATGAATATGGCTTTTTACAAAAAGATTTTTCGCTAACCTTTGTTTGTATTAAAAAGTTGAGTACATTAGCGTTCTATTCTTTTTCTTTCAATACCTGCGATACAAATCCACCCCAATCCACAATTCCATTAGAATTTCTACCATTTTTTTTCAATTCCTGCGAGATACAATTCCATACCCAAATTTTATAAGCCTAAAATTGTACCCCAATGAGCAGGAATTTTACTGTTGTTCAATCTATTACGGATCGACTTATTATTAACGACACCAAAGCGTTCGAGGAATTATACTATACCTACTGGCATAGTTTATATGTCTTCGGGCTTCGCAAACTTCATTTCGCTGAAGACGCCAGGCATCTTGTGCGTGACATTTTTATTGATGTATGGAATAAAAGGCTCCATCTGGCTGCTTCTGTTCCACTTTCAGAGTATTTATATGAAGAAGGTAAAAAAGGCATCATAAAATGCCTGAGCAAAAAAATAACTTCAGAGAATAATTTAGAGCTTAATACTGAAAAGTTAATTCTAACTGAGCAGGCCTCGCCGGCCCTTTCTTCGAAAACTATACAAATAGCAGGTAAGAAGGATCCTTTTTCGACGTATGGTTTAAATATGCAGGAGCACCGAAAACTTGTAAGATATGTGAATGGGGAAGAAGTTCCGCCGGACAACTGGAAGACGAACGCCTGGCTTTCTGAAACAAAACCTAATACATATTTGACACCCCAGGTTAAAAAGCAACTTGAAAAGGAAATCCTGGTTGAAATACAAACTGCAACGGAATACTTGTTATTTTTCCCAAAAAAAGAAAAACCCTGGTGGCAAAAAATTGCTGCAATGATCTGACGTGTTCCCAAACTAAATGGTCTAAATATATTTGCCTGGTTGTTTAAAAACTTCCAGGCAATTTTTTTTACCTGCCGGTTCAAAAATGAAACCTTTTTATATAAGAAAGATAAACCCTGTCTTACACTTTTTAGATAACTCAATCAATGACATCAATATAGAAAACATTGGTGTTGTACCTTTACACTTTAGACTCTTACTTGGGAATTATCAAATCCATTATATGATCAGCTCGTTGTGCATTAACGTCTTCGAAGAAAGCATCCTCCATTATCATGTGAATGATAATGTTGATACACCAGTTAGCAATCCATATCCCTCAGAAATCTTAAATCATTTACTCTACCTGAAAAATTGGATAGATACCGTTCAGTGGCACCTGGAAGATAATATTAGAAATCCTCAAATTGATCCGGTTGAGGCCCTGGCAATAAAGAGAAGAATAGATCATTCTAACCAGGAAAGAACCGACGTTGTAGAATACATTGATAGCTATTTCCTGAAGCAATACGCTGAAATAATTCCGCAAAAAGAGGCACAAATTAATACGGAAAGCCCGGCCTGGGCTATTGACAGGTTATCTATTCTGGCTTTAAAAATTTTTCATATGAAGGTGGAAGCCAATCGCCCGGATGCCGGCGAAGATCACAAAATAATCTGCCGCAAAAAATTATCCGTTCTTTTGGATCAGCGCAACGATCTTTCTCAAGCTATAGACACCCTGCTCCAGGATATTGAAGAAGGAAAAAAATACATGAAAGTTTATAAACAAATGAAAATGTATAATGACCCTTCACTAAATCCTGTTCTATACCAGCAACTAACTATACCTGGGAAATGAAGTCTGAACACATTTTAGTAATCCGGCTTTCTGCATTGGGTGATGTTGCCCTGACAATACCTGTACTACTTCAATTATTACAACAAAATCCCCAAATTCAAATAACTGTCCTTACACAAGAGAAATTTGCACCCCTTTTTGAATCTTTAGAAAGAATTAAAGTTTATCCAGTTGAGGTGAAAGGAAGGCACCAGGGAGTATTTGGACTATTCAAATTATTCCTGAAATTAAAAAAACAATACAAGTTTGACGCTATTGCAGATCTGCATAATGTATTACGTTCTAAAGTAATTAGTTTCCTATTTAAAATATCCGGTACCCATTCCGCTACTATTGACAAAGGAAGAAGAGAAAAGAAAAGTCTCACTTCCAGGCGAAACAAGAAATTGTATCAGCTAAAAACCTCTTTTCAGCGATATGCTGATGTATTTAATTTATTGGGCTTTGGTCTGACATTAAATCCATCTATTACTCCCCTTCCAAAAATTCAACTACCTGAAGCTGCTATTCCTTATTTCTCCCCGGGTAAAAAAAATATTTGTATTGCGCCTTTTGCCAGGCACCCGGAAAAAATGTACCCGCTTTCAAAAATGAAAGATATCATTAAACAATTATTGGAAACAAGTGGAGCCAGCCTTTTTTTATTAGGCGGAGGATATGAGGAGATAAGCATTTTAAAAGCATGGGAAAAAGAATATCCTTTCATCATCAACCTGGCGGGACAATTTTCGCTCAGGGAAGAGCTGGCCATCATCAGCAATTTTGATTTAATGATCAGTATGGATTCTGCAAATATGCATTTGGCTTCTTTATATGCTGTGCCTGTAATTTCAATTTGGGGTGCCACCCACCCCTTTGCTGGTTTTTATGGATGGGGACAATTGCCTGAGAATTCCATACAAACAGATCTTTACTGCAGGCCCTGTTCTGTTTTTGGTAATAAACCTTGTTATCGCGGTGATCATGCTTGTATGCAACTTTTACCTGAAGAAAAAATAGTGGAAAAAATTTTAGGGACTATCAGGGAGAAATGATACTTGTAAAGCTATTTCTCAATAAAATTCAAATCTTTATTAAATGTTTCCTTGGATAAAATAGCGGCTGTTACGGCTATTACCATTACCAATAGACCAGTATAGATACCCCCATTAACATAGCCCACTCCCTCAATATTTCTAAACGCTTTAAAAACCGGAAGAATAAATATGGCCAGCATACCGCGTACCATATTTGGAATAGTGGTAGCAGCCGTTGCACGAATGTTTGTGCCGAATTGTTCTGCCCCCATCGTGACAAAAATGGCCCAGAATCCAGTTCCGAAACCAAGCCCGGCACACAACCAGTACATTTGAGCAGCGGAGCCATTCCATTGGATTGTAAAAAATAATATCATAAAAATGGCCGTAATAGCATAAAAAAGATATAAAGCTTTTTTCCTGCTTTTTAACCACTGACTCACAAACCCTATTAAAATATCACCTATTGAAATAGCAGCATAAGCATACATAATTGCTTTTCCTGGATCGACAACTTCTGTAATCCCAAACTGGCGACCAAATTCACTTGAAAAGGTAACAAGAACGCCAATAACAAACCAGGTAGGCAAACCAATGAGAATACTTAAAATGTAACGCTTTAATCTCTCGGCCTTATTGATGAGCATAAAAAGATTTCCTCTTTGAACGTCCATTTGTTTAACCTGGTGAAACATTCCTGATTCAAATACTGATACTCTTAATATCAACAATAACAAACCCAGTCCCCCGCCGATGAAGTAACAGGTTCGCCAGCTAAAATTTTCCTTCATAATAAAGGCCACTACAGCACCGGTTAATCCAATACCTGCAACCATAGAGGTTGCAATTCCTCTTTTCTCTTTTGCAGTCAACTCTGAAACCAATGTAATACCTGCTCCCAACTCCCCGGCCAGGCCCAGGCCGGCTATAAAACGTATCCATTTATATTGTTCAACTGTCTCCACAAATCCATTAGCTATATTGGCTATGGAATACAAAACAATTGAACCAAATAAAACACTTAGCCTTCCTTTCTTATCACCCATCACTCCCCAAATAATTCCGCCGATCAAAAGACCCCACATCTGCCATTGTAAAATTGTTTCACCATCAGTCAGTACTTCTGATTCAGAAAGACCTAATGAGCGGAGGCTTGGCACACGGATAATACCAAATAACAAAAGATCATAAATATCTACAAAGTAGCCAAGCGCCGCAACGATTACAGCAATACTGAAGATCGAATTGGATGGAGCAGATCCGGACTGCATAAGCGTTATGATTTTATATTGGTATCTGCTGAAGGTGGAATAACTTTCTTCTTTGCGAAGAATAATTTATACAATACTGGTAATGTAGTAACCACAATTATGATGATAGTGATGGCCTCAATGTGATCTTTCAAACTCAAACCAAACTCCTTTTCTACCCAGGTTTGAAGAAAAAACCCGCCCAGCATCATAGAACAAACCCAGGCAATGCTTCCCGCAATATTATAAAAAACAAAATGAGGCTTTGACATTTTCACAATGCCGGCTACTATAGGAGCAAATGTGCGGATGATAGGAAGAAACTTGGCTAGAAAAATAGTAGCCTTGCCATAATGATCATAAAAATCTTTTGCCTTAAACAGGTGTTTCTTTTTAAAGATCCAGGTGTCCTTTCTTTCAAATAACAAAGGACCAGCCTTATTACCAAACCAATACCCGGCAAAATTTCCGAGAACAGATGCCACGATAACCATCAATATGATAAGGAGATGGTAGAAGCCAAAAGGCTGCTGCGTTTCTGGGGGTAGCCCCGCAAGTTCATTCACCAGGCGGCCCATAAAGATGCCCGCTGCAAATAGAAGAGAATCTCCGGGTAAAAAAAAACCTACAAAAAGCCCCGTTTCTGCAAATACAACAAACAATAAAAAATACAATCCTCCATTTTCGATAATCCAGGTAATAAACTGCTGAATAATTCCACCGTTTTGCAGCAGATAAATATGTAATAAGCTTTCCATGTTAATTCAAATCTCTTTTTAAATCATTACAATTCTAATATTATTCCAGAATAGCATCTGAAGCCTTTTCACTAAAGGCTAACGCTTTTTCGTCATCAAATTCTCCTTCCCATCTTGCAATAACACAACTTGCCAGTGTGTTACCAATAACGTTGACAGAGGTACGGGCCATATCCATTAATTCGTCAATTCCATATATTGCCATTATAGGCCATAAAGGAAAATTAAAAGTACTTGCAGTTGCTATTAATATTACCAACGACGCTCTGGGTACAGCTGCTACTCCTTTGCTGGTTAACATTAAAGTAAGGCCTATAAGCAATTGCGCTCCAAAAGACAGGTTCATTCCGGCCGCCTGTGCTACAAATATAGATGCTAATGACAGGTATAATGTAGTGCCATCTAAATTGAATGTATAACCGGTAGGAATTACAAATGATACAATCTTCCTGGGAACACCAAACCTTTCCATATTTTCAAGTGCTTTCGGCAAGGCAGAATCAGAACTGGTTGTTGCAAACGCAATGGACACGGGTTCTTTGATGGCCTGGATAAATTTTAACAGCGGCACTTTAGCTACCCATAAAGCTATAGGTAAAAGAATAAGTAATATAAAAGATATTAATGCCAGGTATAAGGTTATCAATAAAAGAGCAAGATTCTTTAGGATATCTATTCCTAAATGGCCGACGGTAACGGCTATAGCTGCCCCTACTCCAAAAGGAGCAAAGTACATGATGATATTAGTAAACTTAAACATGGCTTCTGCCAGGCTTTCTGCAAATTCAAGCATTGGTCTTTTCTTTCTTTCATTTAACAAGGCCAGGGCAATACCAAATACTACACTGAAAACAACAATGGGTAATACATTTCCCTCATATACGGATTTAATGATGTTTTCAGGGAATATATCAATAATATGATCCTGCCATGTTCTCACTTTGGCCTGTGGCAATTCTTGTAATAGGTCATCCGGCACCACTATTCCCACACCCGCTTTGGTAATATTAATAAAGACTAAACCAATGACCAGGGCTATCGTGGTAACTATCTCAAAATATAAAAGTGATTTCCAGCCCATCCTGCCCACTTGTTTCAAATCTGAATGGCTGGCAATTCCAACAACAAGCGTTGCAAATAATAAAGGAGCCACAATTGTTTTTACTAACCGAAGGAATATTTTACTTAGAAATTGAAGATTTTGGGAAAAGGCCGGGAAGTCAAGCCCTATCTCAACACCAATGGCCATAGAAACAAGTATCCAGGTGGTCAACGATCTTTTAAATAATGCAAATAATATCAGCGACCCAATAAAGATCCATCGGGAAATGATAAGCAGATCACCGCTGACCGGTGCCCATTTTTCAAAATATAAAAAGTGGAGAATTGCGACTATCGTAAACAAAATAAGAGAAAGCAATCCGGCCTTGCGTTTATTCATATAAGGTGCTGTAGTAAGTTTTCAAAACTAAAGTTTTACTTTCAAATATTTATGAATTGCAAAATACTGTTTCCGGTAAACGAATAATAAATCTTTTTGTTCATTTTTGGTGGAAATCACTATTTTCAGCTTGCTTATAAACATCTCCTTCCGGATATTCCAAAATATAACTAATTAATTTATGAGTTTATTTGTCAGAAAGCCAATGAATGCCTTGATGAATGAGGCGGAAGAAACGGGCATTCACACGTTGAAAAGAACTTTAGGAGCAGGCGGCCTGGTGGCCTTAGGCATCGGCGCCATCATAGGTGCAGGTTTATTCTCTATTACTGGTATGGCAGCAGCTAATCATGCAGGACCTGCCATTACAATTTCTTTTATTGTAGCAGGTTTGGGTTGTTTGTTTGCCGGTCTTTGCTATGCGGAATTTGCATCTATGATTCCAGTTGCTGGTAGTGCATATACTTACAGTTACGCAACAATGGGTGAATTTTTAGCCTGGATTATTGGGTGGGATCTTGTATTGGAATATGCGGTTGGCGCAGCCACCGTTGGAATTAGTTGGAGCGGCTATCTGGTAAAGTTTCTCGCGGGATTTGATATCCATTTACCCAATGAACTTACGGCAGGCCCATGGGACAATGGGTTGATCAACCTCCCCGCCGTTTTCATTATTGTTTTAATGAGTTTATTATTAATTAAAGGAACCAAGGAAAGTGCATTCGTTAATGCGATCATTGTAACACTCAAAGTTTCCGTCGTTTTGATTTTTATTATTTTAGGCTGGCGATACATTCAAACAAGTAATTACAATCCTTATTTCATTCCAGCTACCGAACCCGGCCACGAGAATTTTTTTAATAATGGATTTGGAGGGGTTATCAGGGCAGCTGCTATCGTTTTCTTTGCCTATATTGGATTTGATGCTGTAAGTACGGCTGCGCAGGAAACCAAAAATCCAAGAAGAAACATGCCGATCGGCATCCTGGGGTCACTGGCTATTTGCACTGTTCTTTACATTCTTTTTGCCCATGTAATGACGGGGGTAACTAATTACACAACCTTCCTTGGTAAGGACAGCAAGGACGCTATAGCGCCAGTGTATGTTGCTATTGAACACATGGGACAGGCAGGTGCAGATGGAATAGTGCGGCCAGATTACCCCTGGCTTAACAGGGCTATTGTTGTTGCCATCCTCGCCGGCTATTCTTCGGTTATATTGGTAATGCTGATGGGACAAAGCCGTGTTTTCTTTAGCATGAGTAAAGATGGCCTGATACCAAAAGTATTCTCTACTATTAATCCTAAAACTCATACGCCTGCCAGAAGTAATTTATTATTTATGTTATTTGTTAGTCTCTTTGCTGCTTTTGTTCCGGCAAGGGTTGTTGGAGAGATGACAAGTATCGGAACATTATTCGCATTTATTCTTGTATGTGTAGGTATATTAGTAATGCGGAAAAAAATGCCGGATTTACCAAGGGCATTCCGAACACCATTTGTTCCGCTGGTTCCAATCCTTGGTGTGGCAGTTTGCCTGTTTATGATGGTATTTCTCCCGATGGATACTTGGATACGTTTATTGGTTTGGATGCTTATAGGACTTGACATTTACCTGGTGTATGGTGCCAAACACAGTCATTTGGGAGATGGAACCCTTACCAGGAAAGGAATGAGGATCGCCAATATCACCGGGCTTTCACTAACAGGATTATTAATTATTGTAGGACTGCTCCACCAGCTTTCCGTGGGTTTTGACGAAGACAGGACCTTACTTTATATTTCCCTGATCTTTGCAGCTATTCACTTATTCTTTTTCATAAAAAAACTTTCCTCTGACAGAGGCTATTAAAAGTAATTTATATAATGGCAGGCGGCGCTGATTAAAGTGTCGCCTGTTTTATTATCATTATCTTAAATTTGCAGCCCAACTTATCAAAAACAAAAAACATATAAAATTTCACGATGGGAAGGATTTTTGAAGTTCGTAAGTCGTCCATGTTTGCCCGCTGGGATAAAATGGCAAAGAACTTTACCCGTATTGGTAAAGAAATAGTAATTGCTGTAAAAGCAGCAGGCCCTGATCCCAATTCAAATGCTGCGCTTCGCCGTTGTTTTCAGAATGCCCGCAGTGTAGGTATGCCTAAAGACCGGGTAGAAGCTGCTATTAAAAGAGCACAGGGAAAAGAACTTGTAAACTATGATGAAATTCTATACGAAGGATATGCTCCTCATGGCGTTGCTGTACTTGTAGAAACGGCAACGGATAACCATGTAAGAACGGTGGCGAATGTAAAATCGCATTTTACCAAAAGTGGAGGATCGATGGGTAACAGTGGAAGTGTGGCCTTTCAGTTTAATAAGCTGGGTGTATTTAAATTAAAGCCCGAAGGACTGAATGCCGAAGAACTTGAACTGGAACTGATTGATTTTGGACTCCAGGAACTGGGTGAAGGCAATGGAGAAAATGGAGAAGACATTTTAGTTGTTCGTTGTGGTTTTACAGATTTTGGCAATATGCAAAATGCATTGGAAGAAAAAAAAATAAATCCTATCAGTGCGGAATTAGAATGGATACCAACCGTGTCCGTTCCTGTTAATGATGAACAGGCTGAAGATGTAAGCAAACTGATTGACCGGTTGGAACAGGATGAAGATGTTCAGAAAGTGTTTCATAATATGGGATAAACTATTTCAATAACTTTACAAAGACCAACGGCCAGGTTGGTCTTTTTTTATGAATATACCTGACGATAAAATTGTATTGTTTGACGGGGTTTGTAATTATTGTAACTCCATGGTAAATTTTGCTATCCGTTACGATAAAAAAGCTGTTTTGAAATTTTCCCCGCTACAATCCGCATCTGGAATTTCTTTAAAAGAAAAATATAATATTTCTTCAGACATTGACAGTGTTATATTTTTAGATCAGGGAAAAGTATATACATATTCAGATGCCGCCATTAAAATAGCTGGTTATCTTCAGTGGCCTGCAAAAGCTTTATATGCCTTCCATATTGTTCCCAATTTTTTAAGACAGCCCATTTATAAGTGGATTGCGAGAAACCGGTATAAGTGGTTTGGTAAAAAGGAAACGTGTATGATACCAACAAAGGAAGTAAGAGACCGTTTTTTGGATTAAGGGTGTTTCTAAAAACTAAGTTACGAAGCAATGTTTTAGTATAAACAGTTGTATGATGTAAAACAATAATTATGTCATAAGCAAGACCCGTTAGAGCGGTTGAATAGTCATATTGATTTTGAATTTTTCCGCCAAACTCCCGGCAATTTTTTGATAAGGAAGTTGACCGTAGCAAAGGGGGCCGTCCGGCAAATGACTATGTGCTGATGTTTAATGTGCTTATTCTGCAGCGATATTATAACCTGAGCGATGATACAATAGAGGATGCCATATTAGACCGTTTGAGTTTTATGCGTTTTTAGGGCTGGGTATTAACGATCCGGTACCGGATGCCAAAACGATTTGGCTATTCCCGGATAAACCTACTGCCGGTGGTATGGCAGAGAAATTATTCAGCTATCTCGATAAGCAGGTAGATAAAGGCGGGATCATAGTACACACAGGCAAATTAGTAGATGCCTCTATTATAGAAGTGCCTGTGCAACGCAATAGCCGGGATGAAAATAAAGAACTCAAAGAAGGAACTATACCCGAAGACTGGAACGAAAATAAACTGTGCCAGAAAGACACCGATGCACAGTGGGTAACGCACAATGGGAAAGATTTATTTTGGTTACAAAAACCATATAAAGGCCGATAGTAAGACCAAACTCATCACCGGCTATAACGCCATCACGGCCAATATACATGACAGCGAGGTGATAGATAAATATAAAGCAACAAAGAACATAGCGGCCACCCTGTTCATGCTGCCAGTGCTTATCGCAGTGAAGCCATTTAACAAATAGGCCGCAGTAAAAAATAAAATCGTTATATAATTCGCAAACAATAATTCGATTTAATTATACTACATACACCGACTGTGTTTGCTGTGTTCGTATTTTGTGATCCTTAAGCCCGGATTGCAGCAGATTAACGGTAACTTTGAAGATAAATTCTTAAGCCAGCATAACAGTAAACCGCCTGTTGTTTTATTATTTTCTATGTTTTAAATTACTTTTCTGAAGAGTCTTGAATAATCTTCTCATAAATCTTACGGGCTTTATCATATACGGCCTCCGCGTCAGCAAGTTCCTGGGGACGTATATTAACCCGTTTCATTTTCCAGCATTGGTTTACTGCCTTCACGCACCATTCTGCGCTTCGGCGTTCACGAATTGGATTATCATCGATCAATATAAAAACCGGATTGGTATGCGAACTCGGATACACCCTTAATGCCAACCACGAAGAACGATTAACCGGGTAATTAAATGATACATCATTCCATTTGCCATCTGCGATGATTTCAGATGTATCTACGGATTCACCATTTACAATAAGTTCCACCCGTACCTTTCGTGTTGATCCGATACGTGCCCGTTCAATACTCCAGTAGGGCTGCTCAGTCAATGCACTTTGAGCAATAGCTGCACCTGACTCATCCTGTTGTTCAGAAAGGTTAGCAACAACCCTTGCAGTGATCTTTACAGATTCCTTTCCTTTCAGGGTTAACCTGCTTTCATTTGTACCCGCTTCCAATCCATTTACAGAAAAATTGATGATATGAGAGTTTCCTTCAGAAATATAAGACCGCCCTTTTTTGATTGCTTCAACGTAGTTATCATAACTGAGATTACCTTCCGGTTTAAAATAACTTCTGGCCATTCCTATACGCTCATCATATATGCATGGAAAATCTGTTTCGCCGCTCAACCTTGTAGTGTAACCACAATTAAGTGAATGATACCACATATTTAATTCCCAGGGAGCAGGGGTATCGCCTGCACTATAAAAATCAACTACATTTTGGGTAACGGTAACAATGTATTCATTCGCTCCTATACCATCCATTTTGGGTAGAATATAGTTAGGCAATTGCTTTGTTGGTTTAGATGGCTCCAGGCCCCAACCGGAATGCGCATAACCGGTGACCGCATTTTGTGATTTGGCCCAGTTAAAAACGGGTAAACCCCAGCTTGGCCATTCTTCAATTTTTGTTGTGCCGGGATAATCGTCTTCCTTAAGTCTTAACAGCACGATATGTCCTGTATGTGAGGAAGGAAAGCCTGAAACTTCAACATCATTGCGCATGATATTTTTTGTAGTTGAAAGAGGATCATCATGCCCGGTAAAAAAAGTCTTCTGGTGATACCAGCTCGGGCCCCATGCCAATAAAGAAGCCACATTCAGGTTTTCACCGATGGCCTGTCTCAACATATCCGCTGGCTTTACACCTTCTTCCGGACTATCGTAATGACTGCATCCGGCAGCATGAACATGGTGATCTGCGCTAAACCACCCAAGTTTCGACATATCTATCCACCGTTTTAATTGAAAGAATGCAGAATGTGCTTTTACACCGGCAGGAATCACAAGGTGAATCTTTTGGGCAATATATTCAGGACCTCTGGTGAAAGTAACATTGTATTTGCCTGGTGGTAATTGCACATGTTCTCCGTCGGAACGGTAAATCTGAGGCTGAAAGAAAAAATCCGGATACTCATCAAATGCAGCGACCCTCCTGGAAGGTAATGGATAAATCCCTATCAATGTGGGAGGAACCTTATAACCCTCAAAAGATGAAAAATTGAATTTTAAATCACGCTGGGCCGCTACTAAGCGCATATCTGCATTCGATATAGTTTGTATGCTATCGTCAAGAAGGCGTTCGATACCATCGGTAATAAGAAATGAAGCCATTGCCGGCGAACCGTCATCATCTTTTATATGCATGGTTAGTTTTACCGATGGAGGAATGGTAAAAAGTATATTGATCGTATTCCTGAAACCAATATCCTGCGTTCCCTGCCCTACGTTAAAGCCGAGCTCCACTTCACGTTGTCCGGCGTCTTTGCTATAAATCTGCAAAATCGCATACTCCAGTTTTAATCCCGAAAGATGGGGAAGCATTGGCCGGTTCCGGTATAGTTGCATTTCAAGAAAACGATTGGCTACTTGTCCGGGAGTAAGTTTTTTTTTGGGATCAACACGGGAATTGAATGAAGGTGCATATAAAGGAGTAGCTGCATTAGGGCTTTGTACCTGCAATTGTGCGGTAACACCTGCTTCATTATTTACCTTTACCAAATAACTAACCCAGCCATTTTGAATTAATTTTGCTTTCGCGGCTCCTCTTAAAACCTTTACTCTTGATTCAGGATTAATATTTATGAGCGCCAGGCAATAGGGATCGAGTATATCCTGCACAAGCTTTGGTATTTCTGCTGTAAGAGGCTGGAGCTGCAAAGCCATCAGTCGTCGTTCATCTTCTTTCGACAAAGAACTTCCTAAAAAAGACAAGGCTTCCTTCAGCCGGATAGCTTGTGCCAGCAAAGGTTGTGGCTCTACGTCGGTAACGGTGTGCTGAGTTGTTGGTGCATGATGTGTTGGGTGTTGTGCAAATAATGGCACAGGTAGATTCGCAGCACCGATAACAAGTAAATGAAGTATTTTCTTTATCATTTGTTATCCCCCGTTTAGTTCACTTGTTTATTTACAATAAGTTCCACCCGGACTTTTCTGTTGTGCGGTATATCTGTTTTTACTGTCCTTTAATTGCATTCAACTTTCAGAAAGCAAGTGTTACAAACCACCTGGCTATTGATTGCTACCAACCTGCATTTTGAATGTCCCAACTTAAATGATTAACAGTAAGAATTACCGTAATCGTTAAAAATGGCTTGAAATTGTTTCCTTTTCTAATGACATTTAGCAAAAAAAGTACTGATAATATTTTTCAATATTATTAAATATTAATTTATTCTTCAGCTTTTTAATATCATTTTACAGGTTTGTGTATTTCAATTTCACCTTTCATATAAAAAACACAATTGCCTGCCATGATTACCCTGTCGCCATGGAATTCACAATAAATATCACCCCCGCGGGAAGAAATTTGTTTTGCCTGTAAAATATTTTTACCCAATTTTTCGCTCCAGAAAGGTATCAGTTGTGAATGAGCGGAACCCGTTACCGGGTCTTCATCAATGCCGGCAACAGGCGCAAAAAACCGGGAAACAAAATCTACTGATCGCCCCGGGGCGGTGATGATTATTTTCTCACCCGTTTTTTTCAAGGCTGCAAAATCGGGTTGTGCACTAGCAACATCTTCTTCATGCATCAACTCAACGACAAGGTCCCGGTTTTTATAAACCGCAACAATTTCTTTTACGCCTAATGCTTCTTTTAATCCATCCGGGTATTCTGTTATCATTTCCGGCTTCCAGCTTGGGAAATCCATCAGCAGATTGTCCTTCATTTTTCTTACCGAGAGTAACCCGCTTTTGCAATAAAATCTCACCACCCTTTTTTTCTCTTTTAAAAAATCGAAAATGATAAACGCCGAAGCAAGAGTTGCATGACCACATAGGTTGATCTCCAGCACAGGAGTAAACCAGCGAATATCATAATCAGCTCCCTTTCGTTTTGAAGGAACAAAAAATACAGTTTCGGCCAGGTTGTTCTCCATTGCTATTTGTTGCATCAGATTGTCCGGCAGCCAATTCTTAAGAGGAATAACAGCAGCAGGGTTGCCGCCAAACAATTTATCCGTAAAAGCGTCTACATGGTAAAGTTTCAGTTTCATCTTTTAATAACCAGGATTCAAAATAAATAAATGGGAAGAAGAGAAATGGATAAGAACTTTTTTGCTCTTATGAAACGGAAGTTTAGAACCGGTTACTTATAATAATAATTGGCTTTTAAAATTTCAACCGGGAATTGGCAAAAAGATTAATTTATAATTTTAAGTGATTGTTATTCCGCCATCATTTGGCTGATAACGGTTTCAATATCTTCTGCATTCGGTTTACTGAAGTAATCGCCGTCGCTCCCATAAGCCGGCCTGTGATTTTGCCCGGTAATTGTTCGTGGTGCTACATCCAGGTATTTATAACCGCCCTGCTCTTCCATCACCTTATTAAACATATATGCGGCAGCTCCGCCCGGCACGTCTTCATCAATAAAAACGATCCGGCTTGTTTTCTTTAATGACTCCAAAATAATATGATTAATGTCAAACGGCAACAAAGTCTGAACGTCTATGATTTCGCAGCTGATACTATTTTTTTCTAAGGATAAAACAGCCTCATTAATGATCCGCAATATGGAGCCATAAGAAACTATCGTGATATCTTCTCCCTGCTTAATGATTTCCGGAATACCAAGAGCAACTGTCATTTCTCCCAGGTTTGAAGGAAGTTTTTCCTTGAGCCGGTATCCGTTCAGGCATTCTACCACAATAGCAGGATCATTACCTTTTAATAAAGTATTGTACATACCGGCGGCCTGTACCATGTTTCTGGGTACACATATATACATACCACGAAGCGAATTAATCATCATGCCTATAGGAGAACCACTATGCCAGATTCCTTCCAGGCGATGACCACGGGTTCGCACAATCAACGGGCAACTCTGCCGGCCAAATGTTCGGTAATGAAGGGTGGCTACATCATCACTTAAGGGCTGTAATCCATATAAAAGATAATCCAGGTACTGAATCTCGGCGATTGGTCTCAGGCCACGTAATGACAGACCTATACCTTGCCCCATAATGGTTAACTCCCGGATACCGGTATCAAATATCCGGTCGATTCCATGCTTCGCCTGCAAGCCGCTAAAGCCCTGGTTTACGTCTCCAATATGACCAAGGTCTTCACCGAAAGCTATTACCCTGGGATTGCTGGCAAACAACTGGTCGAAATATTTATTTAATATTTCATAACCGTTGATTGACGGTGTGTCTGCTCCAATATCAGGTTTTACTACCTCTACCTTTAATGCACTTTTTGGGCCCTCATTATATAAATGAGTGTTATAAAGTTGTTTGTTTTCTTTCAGCAGATCATTATAGTAATCCCTGGTCCAAAATATCTTATCGTTGTTTCCGGCCAAATCTATTGCATCATGCAACGCTTTCATTACATCTCTTCTCAGGGGTTCTCTGTTTAAGGAAAGCTTTCCTGCAATTTTTAGTAATTGAACGGAAAGGTCGGGAATACTTGCCGCCAGGCTATTTAACAGTTCGGTTGTTTTGTTTACCTGCTGTTTTATAGGTCCCAGATATTTTTGCCAGGCCTGAATTTTACTGTCCCTTACATGTCCCTTAGCCCAGCGCTCTGTTTCAGCCAGTTCTTCCTCATCGCTTAATGCATTTTCGATGATCCACTCCCTCATTTTCTTCAGGCTATCCCATTCTCTTTCCCACGCCAGCCTGTCCTGTGATTTATATCGCTCATGGCTTCCTGAGGTGGAATGACCCTGGGGTTGAGTTATTTCTTCTACGTGAAATAAAACAGGAACATGCGTTTCCCTTGCCAGCCGAATACCTTCATCAAACACTTCACACATACCTGCATAATCCCAACCCTTTACCCTGTAAATATTTATCCCGTTAGAATCTTCTTCTTTCTGCAGACCGGCCAGGGCAGCAGAAATTGAACCCTTAGTAGTTTGAACTTTTTTTGGCACCGAAATGCCATATCCATCATCCCAAACAAAAATGGCCAGGGGTACCTGCATTACACCGGCCGCATTTACAGTTTCCCAAAAATGTCCTTCGGTGGTAGCGGCATCACCTATGGTGCAAAAACAAACTTCGTTACCATTGTCCGAAAGGTTTTCCATTTTTTTTAACTGATCCACCTTTCGAAAAAGCTTTGAGGCTAAGGCCAGGCCAAGAGATCTGGGCATTTGGGCTGCCGTAGGAGCCATATCACTTGCAATATTGTGGGTCTTTACCAGGTCTAACCAATTGCCCTGGTCGTCTGTAAGGGGCGTACTAAAATGGGAAACCATTTGCCTTCCGGCATTGTTCGGGTCGTTTTTTATGTCCGGATCAGCGTATAATTGAGAAAAAAATTGTTCAACCGTGGATTGCCCAATTGCAAAATGAAAAGTTTGGTCACGGTAATATCCACTCCTAAAATCACCAGGTTGAAAAAATTTGGCCATTGCCAGCTGCGCCACTTCCTTACCATCCCCAAAAATTCCAAATTTTGCTTTGCCGGTCAACACTTCCTTCCTTGCCAATAAGCTGGTTTCCCGGCTTACACAAGCAATCCGGTAATCACTTAAAACTTCCTCCCTGAATTTTTCAAAAGACAATTTTGCATCGGCAGGCATCGTTAATGGAGTAGCATTGTCCATGTGGCAAAAATAGGAGATTACAATCATTTGGAACTTTTCTTAAAAACCCGTTTCATGGACTGCAACCAATGTTTGCAATCTTCCATCTTTCATGTAAATTTGAAATTCCGAATTAGCTATTTATGAAAAAATTACCCTTACTCTTTCTTTTGCTTTCGATTGGTTTTTTTGGTGATGCCCAGGTAGTTCAGGACTCACCGGCCGCTGAAGTTCTCAAGCTTAAAGAAACTGAATATGATTTTGGCAAAATACCCCAAGGCAAGCCGGTTTATTACACATTTGAAATCGTAAACGTTGGTTCCCAACCCTTGAAGTTGGATGATGTGCACGCCTCGTGTGGTTGTACTACACCAGAATGGAGCAGGGACGAAATAGCCCCCGGTGCTACGGCCCAAATAAAGGTTGGCTACAATGCAGCCTCAGAAGGTGGATTTGATAAAATAGTAACAATTACCTACAATACAAATCAAAGCAAAATACTGAAGATCAAAGGAAATGTGTGGCGGGCGCCTGAGGGCTCTGCTCCTCCAAATGCTTCAGTTCAATTCTTAAAAAAACAAACACTATAAATTAAAACTTTTCCAAATGAAGAAATTCTTCCTTTTAGCCTCTGCAATGGTATTTGGCTTTGCGGTAATAGCCCAGTCAAAAAAAGATGATAAGATCAAATTTAATACGGAGACTCACGATTTCGGAAAAATAAAGCAGGGAACTCCCGTTACCTATTTTTTTGAGATTCATAATAATAGCGACAAACCCATTGTTGTGGAAAATGCTTCCGCCAGTTGTGGATGTACCGTTCCCGAAAAACCCGAAAAGCCAATTAGCCCGGGCGAATCAGGAAAGCTAAAAGTGCAGTACAATGCTGCTACGGTAGGGCCATTCAAAAAAGATATTTTCATTAAGTTGGCTGGTGTTGAACAACCTAAAACCGTTCAGATAGTTGGTGAAGTATTAGCGGCTAAGTGAAAAAATACTCATTAAATAATATAGGTTTATAATATAATTATCAATTCAATAAAAAAAGCCTCTTCAGTTAATGAAGGGGTTTTTTGTTGCCGGATACAAATATCAGGAGGTAGACTTCAGCATTTTCAAAAACAATGCTGGCGAAAAATTGCCCGAACCACAAAAATGAAAAGTTAGGATGGGGGAAATTATTACCATGGTTAGAATTGATGGGTTAAGATTTTTTTTAATAGGAGTGGCACTTATACACAGAATAAATATTGAACTAAATGATTTTCAACAGTTCCAAATTGCCTTACATAATCCGGCATGACTTTTTTACTTTTTTTCAAAATTGCCATTATGAATCAAACCGACATTCTCTATTTTGAAATCCCATTCTCCCATGTAGAAAACAGGAAACCGGTCAATACCGGTTCGCTGGGTAAAATGATCCGCTTTGAAAAAGACCTCGGATCAACCATTAATAATTACCTAAAAACCCCTGAAGAAATTGACGCTGAATTCACGTTAGAAATGACGAACAACAAAAACACATATACCGATCACAAAGACCACCTGGATTCTTACGGCAGGATAATTTATAATATTAATAATAATACGTACAGTCCCGATTATACCCATTCAGGATTTATGGAAGAGAACTATTAATTTATAAAATATTATAAAAATTAATAGCAGGGCGGCATTCAACGATGCTGCCTTCTTTTTTAAAATAGCTGGCTTACCAAAGAAAATTATTTTATCTCCATTCAGAATTGAAAGCTAACACCCCTTTATACAAGTTTAATTTTTACCTCTTCTTATTGTTCCTTTCGTTTTAATAAATCGTTAGTGCCAGGTACAAAAAAAATCAAATTCTTATTCCGCTTAACTTTGTCCTATGTTAAATATTTCAATAAGAGGTGAGCAAATGCCCGCCTCTCCTATCCGAAGGTTGGTTCCGTTTGCCGAATCAGCAAAGAGGAAGGGAATAAAAGTTTATCACCTTAATATAGGACAGCCTGATATAGAAACTCCAGCTGCCATCCTGGATGCAGTGCGCAATGCGGATATCAGGGTGCTGGAATATAGTCATAGCGCCGGCAATGAAAGTTATCGGCGTAAACTGGCGGAATATTATAAGAAAGTAGGTATAGAAATAAACTTCGACCAGATCATGATCACCACAGGTGGCAGTGAAGCCATTCAGTTTGGATTCTTTACCTGTTTGAACCCGGGAGATGAAGTCATTATCCCAGAACCTTTTTATGCTAATTATAACGGCTTTGCTTGTGCTGCCGGGGTACATGTACTACCCGTTACTTCCTGCATTGAAGATGGTTTTGCTTTGCCCTCAATAAATGAATTTGAAAAAGTAATTACTTCCAAAACAAAAGCTATTGTTATCTGCAATCCGAATAATCCTACTGGTTACTTATATAGCAGGGAGGAAATGGATAAGATAAAAGAGATATGCATCCGTCATGATCTTTATTTATTCAGCGATGAAGCCTATCGGGAATTTTGTTATCCCACCGATGGTGAACACAACGACAGAGAATATGTGAGCGCCATGCACCTGGAAGGATTAGAGCAACATGTAGTACTGATGGATACTATCAGCAAAAGATACAGTGCCTGCGGCGCCAGGATCGGCGCACTGGTTACCAAAAATAAAGCGGTCTATGATGCGGCAATGAAATTTGCACAGGCAAGGCTAAGCCCGCCGGGTCTGGCGCAAATCATGGGAGAAGCCGCTGTGGATCTTCCGGATCATTATTTTGATGCACCAAAAGCTGAATACCTGTCCCGCAGAAATTTGATGGTGCAGCGTCTCAATGCCATGCCAGGGGTATATTGCCCAAACCCGGGCGGAGCGTTTTATGCTATTGCCCGTTTGCCTATTGACGATTCGGATAAATTTTGCCAATGGCTGTTGGAAGAATTTTCATATAACAACCAAACAGTGATGCTGGCTCCGGCCACTGGTTTTTATGGTACCAAAGGCCTGGGAAAAAATGAAGTTCGCCTCGCCTACGTATTAAACCTGGAAGCGCTGCAGGCAGCCATGAACTGTCTTGAAAAAGCATTAAAAGAATATCCGGGACGAGTGCCTGGGAATAGTAAGATTGTGTCAATGGAAAAATAATTTAGCCCTCCGGTGAAAAGAAAAAAATTTTCTTTATTTGTAATGAGCTTTCCTTTAACTTCAATTTACGCCATTAACGATAGCCCACCTGGCTGAAAAAATCAAGAAATAGAACGTATAAAATAATTAAAAAACTGTTTATGAAAAATCAATTTTTATTGATTACAGCAATGCTGCTATATACTTACTCCGGCTATTCCCAACAAACAATTGCAGGAAAAATAACGGATAATAATGGATCGCCGCTTTCCGGAGTTTCGGTTAATGTAAAAGGAAGTAACCGGGGCACGCAAACCAATTCTTCAGGCGAATTTACCATACAGGCCGGCAGTGAGGATGACCTGGAAATAACCATTATTGGTTTTAAAAATCAAATAGTAAAAGTGGGATCTTCTTCTTCCCTGTCCATTACTCTTGAACCCGATATCACAGAACTTGGAGAAATAGTTTTTGTAGGAACCAGGGGTAGCGGAAGAGCAAAAACGGAAACACCAGTGCCGGTAGACATTATTCGAATTAACCAGATAGGATTGCCTACGGCAAAAATGGATCTTACTTCCGTATTAAATATGGCAGCCCCATCTTTTAATTACAATAAACAAAGCGGGGCCGATGGTGCTGATCATATTGATGTTGGTACACTCAGGGGATTGGGACCCGACCATACACTGGTTCTCATAAATGGAAAAAGAAGACACCCGACTGCTTTTGTGGGATTGTTTGGAACCAGGGGCAGAGCAAATTCAGGTGTAGACATGAATGGATTTCCCGAAGCTTCAGTAGACAGAATTGAAATTTTACGGGATGGTGCTTCCGCGCAATACGGTTCTGACGCTATTGCCGGAGTAATAAATATTATCCTGAAAAAAGACGTGAATCAATGGACAGTCAATGCCGGGTGGAGCGGTTATCATGACACCAAATTCAATGCAGAAAAATTTAATGCAGGTAATCAATACTATTCAGGCAATAAAATTGATGGTAATACATTCACTCTTTCGGCTAACAATGGTTTTTCCATAGGAAAAAACGGAGGTTTCATTAATATTTCTCTGGACTTTCTAACGCAGGGAAAAACTTACCGGCAGGCGGACACTACCAGCCCGTTTACGAATAAAAATTCGTTGGTGTATATAAATACGGGTCGCCGTGCTTTTGGAGATGCCTCTTTAAATACTGCAGGTACCATGTACAATATGGAAATACCAGGCGGCACTAATGGTAAAACAACTTTCTATTCTTTTGGAGGATACAATTATAAAGCATCCGATGCCTATGCCTATACAAGAAATTTAAGTGCAAGACCTGATCGCTATCCGGCTGATGCGAATTATAATCCCATCCTTGTACCTTCCATTATGCGGACCGCTACAGATGGTGAAGTTTATTATAATCCCCATATTCAAACGCATATTACGGATGTTTCATTTGCAGCAGGCGTAAGAGGAATTGCGGCAAAAGATTGGGGCTGGGACCTCAGTAACAATACCGGGTATAACAACTTCCATTATTACGGAGATAAAACCTTTAATGCCTCTATCATCGGCCAATCAACACCCAATCATTTTGATGATGGAGGGTTCAATTTTTTACAGAATACAACCAATCTCGATTTCAGTAAATCGTTTGGAGATATTGCTGCTGGTTTAAACTTAGGACTGGGTGCAGAATTTCGTTTTGAGAATTATAAAATTTACAGTGGGGAGGAACGCTCCTATAAAAATTATGATCCCACAGGTGTACAGGCATCAGGCTCCCAGGGATTTCCGGGGTTCAGCAATACAGATGCCGTAAAATCAGACCGCACTAATGTGGGAGTTTATGCAGATGCCGAAATAAATATCACCAGGAAATGGCTGGCGGATGGAGCCGTACGATTTGAAAACTATTCTGATTTTGGTTCCGTGTTTACAGGCAAATTTGCCACCAGGTACAAAGCAACCCCCAACCTGAATATAAGAGGGTCGGTAAGTTCAGGATTCAGGGCTCCTTCGCTGGCCCAAATTCATTTTAGTAATACCCTTACTTCTTTCAGTGGTGGACAATTGGTTCAGTCCCTGATAGCACCTAATACCAGCAGGATTGCAAGGGCAGCGGGAATCCCTGAATTAAAAGAAGAAAGATCAGTGAATGCAAGCCTGGGTTTTTCATGGAAACCCGCAGCTGGATTTACGTTTACTTTAGATGGCTACATTGTTAAAGTAAAAGACCGGGTAGTTTTGTCCGGACTTTTCAGCAAAGATGATCCCACACTGGATCCTGCCTTTATAGCTCAATTTCCTGCGGAAGTATCAACAGCCCAGTTTTTCGCCAATGCAGTTAGTACCACTAATGTGGGTCTTGATATTGTTGCTGATTATACAAAACGATTCGGCAATAATTCTTTGAAGATTTTGCTAGCCGGAAATCTCCAGGATATAACGATTGATAAAATAAATGTTCCGCCGGTACTTAATGATACCAGGCTTCATCAAAAAACATTTTATAGCGACAGGGAAGAAGCCTTCCTGATAGCCTCTGCACCTAAAAACAAGTTTGCGTTAGGGCTTGATTATACAATGGTAAAGTTCGGATTTGGCGTCCACTTTACTTCCTTTGGAAAAATTGTTTTGCTTGGCTTTGGTGATGGTGCAGCTCCTGACCCTTCCAGCCCGGGTGGATTTGATAACCCAAATTATTCAGGAATTAATCCACGGGTACCCAGCGATGCAGACGGGAGTATTTATGTGCCAGAAATATTTAATTACAATGGTAAAGTAACAACTGATATTTATGCCTCCTATAAATTTTCAAAGAAGGTCAGCCTGTTTATTGGGGCAGACAATATATTTAATGTGCATCCTGACCTGGGTGTAAGTCCGCTGGCCAAAGGATATGCCCAGGATAATGAATCGGGTGGCGCCTGGGATTCAGTTCAAATGGGATTTAACGGAAGAAGATTATTTACGAAGCTGGCTTTTAATTTTTAAATCAAATCATCGAGTAATCCCATCTAATATAAGTTTCGTTTTATTGCAGTATGGCGAATCTGTGTTTCATCATTCGGTATGCAATTCAACTAATGTCCCAGCTTTCCGAATATCTATTTTAACTTCTGA
>JBGTNK010000296.1:0-46691 GCA_041743125.1 Chitinophagaceae bacterium | reverse complement strand
GTGGGACGTACTGGGCTCGAACCAGTGACCCCTACCTTGTCGAGGTAGTGCTCTAAACCAACTGAGCTAACGTCCCATGCCGTTAAAATTAAGTAGATTTATGGATTACTTTCAATTTTAAATCTTCCATTCCACAACCTTGTTTTTCCATTCTTCTTTTCCAGGTATCTGAACCCGGATATAATTATCGGTGTAACCTTCCATCATCCCGCTTTTACTATAATTTTCAAATAAAACACGTCGGGTCTGTCCTGAATGTTGCTCTTCAAAATGCTTCATCTTCATATAACTCAGGTTGCGCAATATTTTGTTCCTATCCTGGCGAATAGGTATTGGAATCACCGGCTTTAATGTTAAGGCGTGTGTATTATCCCGTTCTGAATATGTAAATACATGCAGATATGAAACTTCAATGGCGTGCAAAAAGTCAAAGGTTTCCTTAAAATGTTCTTCCGTTTCCCCTGGAAAGCCTACAATAACATCAGCCCCTACTGCACAATGCGGCATCAGGCTCTTTATCCTGGCTACTCTGTCTACATATAATTCTTTTTTATATCTCCTTCTCATTAAACCCAACACTTTGTTGCTGCCGCTTTGAAGCGGAATATGAAAATGGGGCATAAACTTTTTGCTGGTTGCAACAAAATCTATGATTTCATTGGTCAGTAAATTGGGCTCAATTGAAGAAATCCGAAAACGCTCAATGCCATCTGTCTTATCTAATTTCTTTAAAAGTTCAAACAGGTTTTCCTGGTCCGTATTAGAGAAGTCGCCCAGGTTTATTCCTGTAAGCACAATTTCTTTGGTGCCTTCAGCAGCAAGCTGCCTGGCATTATTAACTACATTTTCAATTTTATCACTCCTGCTTTTGCCTCGTGCCATGGGTATGGTACAAAAAGAGCAATTGTAATTACATCCATCCTGTACTTTCAGGAAGGTTCGTGTTCTGTCATTAACTGAATGGGAAGGATGGAAGTCCTTGACATCTCCAATGTCACAACTACAAATTTTTGCAGAATCTCCTTTCGTCAACTCGCGGATATGCTGAACAATATTGAACTTTTCGGCCGCTCCTAAAACAAGGGCAACACCGGGAATTTCTGAAATTTCCTTTGGTTTTAGCTGGGCATAACAACCGGTGATAACAACCATGCTTTCAGGTGCCTTTCTTCGTATGCGACGCACAAGACGCCGGCATTCTTTATCCGCATTTTCAGTAACTGAGCAAGTATTAATTACGTAAACATCAGCTTGTTCATCAAACTCTTTTTTTTCAAATCCTTCCGTTTCCAATAATCTTGTTAGTGAAGAAGTTTCTGAAAAATTGAGTTTGCAACCCAAAGTATGAAACGCTACTGTTCTGAATTCCGCCATAGTGGCGGCAAAGGTAGGTTGAAACAGATAAAAATCCCGGTGCCGGACAATTAAGGGATATTCTGCTTGCGTTAAGTAAAGGAGAGATTTTTTTGTCACCACAAGCAGTCAGCTTTTTCACCTATTTTTAGTTAAATGTTTAACCATGAACAAAAAATGGTTTCCGCTCCTGGTTATCCTTATTTTGGGTGCCGCCCTTTTTCTTGTAAGAAAATTTAATAATGGAGAGACAACCGGGGCCGTAAAAAAAATTGAAAAAGGAAAATCTAAAGTAAATCGGAACCATGGTTTTGACAGAAGGGTTTCTTACCTGGAATATACAGATCATGCCAAATGCCGAATGAAATGCCGGAAAATAACACAGGCAGAGGTGGAAGAAATAATGCAGGAAGGGAAAATAAATTATTCTAAAAGCAACGTGAAGGATAAGCCTTGTCCTATTTATGCTCTTGAAGGTATAACCAATGACAATCAAAAAGTAAGGATAATTTTTGCACAGTGTGATTATAAAACAAAAGTGGTTACTAGTATAGATTTGGATCACGATTGGGAATGCTATTGTCCTGGAGATGATGACAAATCATCTTCTAATCGATAGGATTGATGCGAGTACTTTTAATGCCTTTGAAATGGAAATACAGCCTGTATGCACATATTGTCTTTATCGCGTTGATGTTTGTGATCTTTCCTTTTGTAATATCTTTTAGTTTTTTCGGAAGGATAAAAAGTGGAAATATGATCCTTCAGTTGTGTATGATTTGGGCAGATGTTTGGTTTTTTATGATTTTTATTTATCATAAAAAGGTATTTGAAGCCCCGCATGATAAAACCAGGCAATATGTATTTGTCAACAATCATATATCATATATCGATTCGGCTGTACTGCTATAAGCCTACAGGCAACTTTTTCGCCTTTTAGGTAAGGTGGAAATGACAAGAATTTCTTTTTTTGGTTTTAAATATTGAAAGGTAATTGTTCTTGTAGACAGAAGCAGCGCAGAAGATCGGGCTGAGTGCAATCGCATTTTGAAATTTATTAATTCAAAGGGAATTTCTATAATGGTTTTTCCTGAAGGTACTTTTAATAAATCTCAATTTCCCTTAAAGAATTTTATGATGGTGCATTCCGGTTGGCCATTGAAACAAAGACCCCGATAAGGCCAGTTTTGTTTCCTGATACCTATAGAAGGATGAGTTATAAAAGTATTTTTGCCATGACACCCGGTATATGCAGGATAATTTATCTAAATGAAATTTCGGTGGAAGGATTATGTATAGATGATCTTCAGTGGTTGAAACAGCATGTTTTTTCAATTATGGAAACGAAATTAATAGAATACAAAGCATCGCGGATAAAATTGAAAGCTTCCTATGGTATAGCATAAAGAAGGGAAAAAAATTCAATCCAGGAACGGGCATTTTGCTTCCTGCCCTGCGTGAGTGAATTATTGAAAAAAATAACAGGTAAATGATGAGCAAAAAAGATTTAAATAGCGATGATGATAGAAACACAAAATCTTTACAATCCGATGAAAGTATGGGTGGGGATGACGCCTACGCCGAAATCATTATACCTCTTGCCCTTCCTAAAACTTTTACATGGTCAGTACCTGGTCAATTATTAGGGAAGATAAAAGTGGGATGCAGGGTTGAAGTCAATTTGGGAAAGAATAAAAAATATGCGGGCCTTGTCAAAAGATTGCACAAGGACAAACCGGATTTTTTTGAACCAAAAAAAATCCTGAACCTCCTGGATGAAGAACCCGTGGTATATGAACAACAATTAAGATTATGGCAGTGGATCTCATCATATTATATGTGTAGTGAAGGGGAAGTGATGGCAGCTGCATTGCCTGCTCATTTTAAACTATCCAGCGAAACAAGGTTAATTTCCAATGAAGAATATGGCGACGATTTCTCTGCACTGGATCATGATGAATACCTGGTTGCCGAAGCGCTGCTGATCAAAAAAGAATTAAACCTGGGTGAAGTACAACAGATTCTGGATTCATCGCATGTATATCCTGTTATAAACCGGCTGATCCAAAAAAAAGTTTGCTTTGTGTGGGAAGCATTAAAACAAACTTATTCTGCAAAAAAAGAATTGTATGTTTTGCTCAATCCCCGGTTCAACAATGAGGAAGAACTTTCAAAATTGATGAATGAGGACAAGAAATTGCAACGGGCAGAAAAACAGATGGAACTGTTGCTTAGTTACCTGCATTTAATCAAAACAGAAGGAGAAGTCACCAAGCCAGGGCTATTGAAAAAATCAGGAGCCTCTGATGCCCAGTTAAAAGGATTGGTTGATAAGAAAATAGTATGGATAGAAAAAAGAAATGTAGACCGGCTTCACTATTTGCCCAAAGATATACAGGTTGATTTCAATCTCTCTCCGGCACAGGAAAATGCTTTATTACAAATTAATAAATCCTATGAAACCAAACAGGTGTGCCTGCTTCACGGAGTTACCTCAAGTGGCAAAACCAATATTTATATAAAACTAATAGAACAATACATAAGAAAAGGTCAGCAGGTTTTATATATGCTACCAGAAATTGCTTTGACCTCGCAGATCATACGCAGACTGCAAAAACATTTTGGTGGTTTTATTGGTATTTATCATTCTAAGTTTTCTCAAAATGAGCGGGTTGAGATTTGGAACAAAGTTAAAACCGGAGAATTAAAAGTTATACTCGGCGCCCGTTCATCGGTGTTTCTTCCTTTTTCAGACCTGGGGCTGATTATTTGCGATGAAGAGCATGACACATCCTATAAACAGCAGGAACCGGCTCCCCGGTATAACGGTCGTGATGCGGCCATATATTTTGCCGGATTGTTTTCCGGGAACCAGGAATCAGGCGCTAAAGTTATTTTAGGAAGTGCTACGCCATCCCTGGAATCTTATTATAATGCCACCACTGGCAAATACGGAATGGTGGAATTGACGGAAAGATTTGGTAATATTCAACTCCCATCCGTTGAACTTATTGATACAAAAAAAATTGAGCAGAAAGATAAGTCAAAAGTTATGATTTCACCGGCACTGGTAGCAGCGGTTCAGGAAACACTCGACAGAAACAAACAGGTGATCCTATTTCAAAACCGGCGGGGATATACTCCATACCAGGTTTGCAGGTTATGCGGGTGGGTGCCTCAATGTAGGTATTGTGATGTGTCACTCACCTTTCATAAGTTTTCAAACAAATTACTTTGTCATTATTGCGGCACAACCTATCCTCCCGTTCATGTATGTGCAGCCTGTGGTAGCCATGATTTTGCAGAAAGAAATTTTGGGACCGAAAAAATTGAAGAAATATTGCAGGAAATTTTTGAAAAAGGAAAAGTGGCCAGGATGGACATCGATACAGTTAGGGGAAAAAATGCGCATGATGTCCTTATTCAGCAATTTGAACAAAGACGCATTGACATTTTAGTGGGCACGCAAATGGTGGTGAAAGGACTGGATTTTGATAATGTGGATGTAGTGGGCATATTAGATGCGGACGGCTTACTTCATTTTGCTGATTTTCGGGTTAACGAGAGAAGTTTTCAACTCATGGAACAGGTAAGTGGAAGGGCGGGGAGAAAGGGCAGGAAAGGGCGGGTTTTGATTCAAACAGCCCAGCCGTCGCACCCCGTTCTACAATATGTGCAAAAGCATGATTATAAAAAAATGTTTTATGACGAAATTGAAAAAAGAAAACAATTTTTCTATCCTCCATTTTCGCGATTAATAAATCTTTCGTTTAAACATAAGATAAAAGAAGTGGTAGAAGGGGCAGCACATTCTTTTGCAGATGCATTGAAAAATAATTATAGCGATTACCTCGTTGGACCCGCCGAACCTGTTGTAGGTCGTATCAGAAATCAATACCTGATGGAATTATTAATAAAGTTGCCAAAAGATCGCAAACTACTTGTAGAATGTAAAAAAGATTTGCTAAACCAGGTGGTTTCATTACACCAGGAAAAAAGTTTCCGAAGCGTGGTGGTGGTGCCTGATGTAGATGTGATATAAGAATATGCCTGAGTTTCCCGTTTTTAATCAATGGGAACGTATGATCACAATGAAGCCAGTTCATTTATGGCGTCAAAATCATATTTGAAAAGACCCGGATTATTTTTTTTTGCTGCATTCAGCATGGCTGTTGCTACTATTTTCCCATCAATGGCTTTATACTTTCGCAACGAACCAAAAAACAATCCGGATATAAGTTTCATAGATCCCTGCAAAAGATTTTCTCCCTTCCTGAATTCTTTTCTTTGGCCTAATAACATTGAAGGTTGTACGATATGCACCGAGTTTAATCCCATGTTACTGATGGTATCTTCTAATTCACCTTTCAATTTCAGATAAAATGTATTGCTGGAACTATTAGCGCCGACCGAACTCACCAGGACAAATTTTTCACAACCCGTTTCTTTGCCGAACCTGGCCGCCTTTACAGGAATATCAAAATCAATGTTTCGGTAAAGTGATTTATCGCCACTTACATTTTTCTGTGTGGTACCTATACAGCTAAATATAACCTGGCATTCTTCTAACGCCAATTTGAAGGATTCAGCATCATTAAAATTAACCAATTTCACTTCCATTTTTGAATGGATTTTTTGAATTGGCCTACGCACTAATACCCTTACAACATCAAAATAATTATCATGGATTAATACCTCTAACAAATAATTACCTATCATTCCGGTGGCGCCTATTATGGCTGCTATTTTTTCACTCATGATTTTTGCTGTATAATTGCTTCAATTTTAAGTATGCAAGTTCAGGAAAATATTTCGTTGAAACCTTTTAATACATTTGGGATTGATGCCAGTTGCCGTTATTTTTCCCGGTTCAGTTCTATTGACCAACTGTCAGCAATGATCAATTTATTTGAGCCTCGTGCTATCCCCATTTTAATCCTCGGCGGCGGAAGCAATGTTTTATTTACCAAAAATTTTGAAGGACTTATTTGTAAGAATGAAATATCAGGAATAGAAAAAACTGACGAAAACGAAAATGAAGTATATATTAAATGCGGAGCAGGGGAGAACTGGCACCAGGTTGTGTTACACGCTGTTGATAACGATTGGGGCGGGTTGGAAAATTTATCATTGATACCTGGTTGCGCAGGGGCCTCACCTATGCAAAATATCGGCGCATACGGAGTTGAGATCAAAGATGTATTTCATGAACTTACTGCCTTTCATTTAAGAGAAAAAAGAAACCATACTTTCCGGCTTGAGGATTGCGAATTCGGTTACCGGGATAGTGTATTTAAGAAAAAGTATAAAGATGAATTTGTTATTGTTAACGTAACCTACCGGCTAAGAAAACAACCTTTGTTCAATACCAGCTATGGCGCTATTGAGCAGGAACTGGACAAAATGGGGATTAAAGAATTAAGTGTACGGGCTATATCGCAGGCAGTAATCAATATCAGATCCTCAAAGCTTCCAGACCCAAAAAATATTGCTAATGCCGGAAGCTTTTTCAAAAACCCATTGGTGATTAAAGAAAAGTTTACCCAACTAAAAAATGAATTTGAAAATATTGTGGGCTATGAAAATTCAGATGGCACGGTCAAACTGGCTGCCGGCTGGCTGATTGAAAAATGTGGATGGAAAGGATTTCGTAGGGGTGATGCCGGTGTGCATAAGCAACAGGCACTGGTATTGGTAAATTATGGTAATGCTGCAGGTAAAGAAATTTTAAAATTAAGCGAAGAAATAGTGAGCAGTGTAAATGATAAGTTTGGCGTTGAATTAGAAAGAGAGGTCAATTTTTTTTAAAAGAAAAAAGCATCACCGGTTAAAAATTATGCAGGTATTTTAATAGATGATGCTTTTATAATCTAATATTTAAATTTCCGATCATCAGGCTTCCTCATCAAATTCTTCCTCTCCATACTGCGTTCCTCCAAGGTTCATCATACTTCCTATCAAATCTTTGAACTCAATATTGGTTTCAAATATCTTCTTACTTATCATTGAATAGGAAGCCAGCCCATGTAAGACAAATTCCATCAAAAAGGCTGTTTCCGCCTCAGAAGCCTCGGAAAAATATTTTTTTACCAATGCATGTAACCCATCTACCTGGTACAATAAAACGATCTTGTCTTTATCGCTGGTATTAAATGAAACGTTGAGATGATTTCCTTTATCGAACCAGCTGGTTATAGAACGGTAAGGATTTTCCTCCTCTTTGGGAGCCTGCGAAGTTTTACCCGTTGTTTTTCTTTTTTTAAGTGTATCCGGATTGGGAAAGTATTGAATGAATTGAGTTCTGATGGCTTTATCCACAAGATTCATAGCTACCTGGTAGGGTCCTTCCTGTTCTCCTTCATATACCAGTTCCACCTTGCCGGTAATAGACGGAATAATGCCTGCAAGGTCTCCTATCCAAACCTGGGTTTGCTTTTCATTGTTGATGATGGCTCTTCTCTCTGCCGCACTTACTGCATTTTCAAAAGCAGATATAGTGAGCCTTGCACTTACTCCACTTTTTTTATCAACAAATTCACTGGCCCTTGCTTCAAGTGCTACCTGCTCTATCAATCTTTTTACAAGATCACTTACCCGCACTTTTGATTTTTGTTCTTCGCTTATAATGGCTTCCTGTTCGGTTATTTCCAGGGCATGCTCCAGTGACTTGGGATAGTGAGTAAGGATCTGGCTTTCGATCCTATCCTTCAGGGGTGTTACAATAGATCCGCGATTTGTATAGTCTTCGGGGTTGGCAGTAAAGACAAATAAAATGTCTAAAGGAAGGCGAAGCTTAAACCCCCGAATTTGTACATCACCTTCTTCCAAAATATTAAAAAGAGCCACCTGTATCCTTGCCTGTAAATCTGGCAATTCATTAATCACAAAAATGCTTCTGTTACTTCTTGGTATGATACCATAATGAATCACTTTTTCATCAGCGAAACTTAATTTCAGATTAGCCGCTTTAATAGGATCAATATCACCGATCAGGTCGGCCACGCTGACATCAGGTGTGGCGAGTTTTTCCCCATATCTTTCACTTCGGTGTATCCACTTTACCGGCGTTTTATCACCATGCTGTTGTATTAAATCCCGGGCAAATTTGGAAATAGGTTTTAGTGGGTCATCATTGATTTCGCTATCTGCAATGACAGGTACATATTCATCGAGTAACTCCGTCATTTGTCTTGCCATCCTTGTTTTGGCCTGCCCTCTTAAACCGAGGAATAAAATATTATGCTTGCTCAGCAATGCTCTTTCCACATCAGGTATTACGCTGTCTTCATAACCAATAATTCCTGGAAATGTGGTTTCCTGTTCTTTCAGCTTCTTAATAAGGTTCCGGCGAATCTCTTCCTTTATACTTATTGACTTATAGCCTGACGATTTTAATTCGCCCAGGGATTTTATTTTGCTTAGTTCCATATATACGTAATTTCCGTTTTATTGTCTTTCTGATTTTATCGGTTACAGGATTTGCAGGCTATTCCTAAATTTGAAGACAAAGGGTTTCTAAATAGTTTTTGAGTTTTACTCATTCAAATAACATAAATGAACAAGCCTTATTTTTTTTAAGGTGCAATATTAATATACCGTTTTTCTTTTCCCACTTTCAAAATCCTTAAATATAAAGGCGCCAAGCTTATCTAAGGATGCAAAAAATGCCTTGCCCTGATTCATTTCGGTAAACTCCTGCACAAATTTTTGCAGGTAAGGATCGGTTGCAATCATGAAAGTAGTTATCGGTATTTTAAGTTTTTTACTTTGGGCCGCCAGGTTCATACAACGGTTCACCACCTTTCTGTCCAAACCAAAGCTATTTTTATAATACCGTTTTCCTATTTTGAGGCAGGTAGGTTTTCCATCTGTGATCATGAATATCTGCTTGTTTGGATTTTTTCTTCTTCGCAGAATATCCATAGCCAACTCAAGCCCGGCTACTGTATTCGTATGATAAGGGCCCACCTGCAGGTAGGGCAAATCCTTTATCTCTATCGTCCAGGCATCATTTCCAAACACGACGATATCTAAGGTATCCTTGGGATACTTTGTTTGTATCAATTCACTCAATGCCATGGCTACTTTTTTGGCCGGTGTAATTCTATCCTCGCCATATAATATCATCGAGTGAGATATATCAATCATTAAAACAGTAGAAGTTTGTGCTTTAAAGTCTGATTCACGAATCGTAAGATCATCTTCCTGCAATCGAAAACTTTCTACACCATGATTGATTTGTGCATTGCGGATTGATTCCGTGAAATCAATTTGTTCCAACATGTCGCCAAACTGAAACTGCCGGGTCTCCGGATTTAACTCATCACCCTGACCGGGTTTAAAACTATGGTGATCGCCTTTTTTAGTTTTCTTCAGTTTGCCAAAAATATCCTCAAGACTTTTTTTGCGAATGCCCTGCTCTGTTTTTGGAGTTATCCTTATTTCGCCCTTTTGATTGTCTTCGGTTATATATCCTTTTTCTTTGAGTTCATCAAGGAAATCGCCCATGCCATATTCATCATCGGTAAGCTGGTACTTTTTGTCCAGTTCATTGAGCCATTGCATGGATTCGCTAACGTCTCCGCTTGTATAGGTGAGCAGCTGCATGAAAAGATCCAGCAACTGATCGAAACGGCTTTTGCCATCTTCATTAGGGTCAAATCTTTTAAAATGAAATCCTTTCATATCTAAAAAGTTGGATGATCTGGACAGTGATTCAAAAATGAAAACGCAGACTTAAAAGAAAATGATACTACTTATTTTTTATAACCTGTCCATTTAGATTTCCGAATCTCCTCCTGGCAATTTACGACAATTGTACCACGAGAGGGTATGTGATATTAACAACAAACAACCCGCATTTAGGTTCAGGTTATTGTTTTAATTCTGCATAGTAATTTTCGGGAAATGGCAAATCCTGAATATAATCAGTATAGCGAGGGCAAAAAAAGGCCTCCTCATTATGAGAGGAGGCCCAAAATTCTTTTACTTATTTGTACTGTCTTTCGGCGTGTTTATAATAGTTCCTCCTACTTCAGCCGGAGCTTGAATTTGAGCCTGGGGTGAATATTTTTCTTCAATAGCCTTAAGTACTTCCAGCATCACATCATTCAGGAATACTTCAGTTCCTTCCAGGGTGCCACCAAATAATTCGGGTCTGCTGTTTTTCAAATATTCGTAATACTTTTTTTGTTGTTCCAGGTCTTTGCGCATCACCAGTCTTACTTTTTCCGCAAGATCTGTTTTCCCGCTTTTATAAGCAGCTTCCAGGTAGAGCAGGCCTGTTTGGTTATGACTATTGAACCGGCTCACCATTCCATAAGGCAGGTTGCCGGCATTAATTCCGGACTCGGCCTTGTCTAACAATTTTTGAGCTTCCTCTTTTTTCCCGTTATCTGCCATATTTCCGGCTGCCTCTCCAAACACAGCACGGATATTCAACAGGTGGCGACGATTTTCTTCATCAAAATAAACGCCCTTTTTATCAGCACCGCCAAAAGCAAACTTATTCATCAAATTATCGAAAATGGCAGTTCCGTTGTTATCCCGTATCTGTGTGCCACCGAGGCTAGTTCTGTATTGCTGCTCCAGCCTGTTGATCGTTTGTTCTATAACCCAATTGGCCTGCGGATAATTGGTTCTGATAGGTACAAGCCGGTAAGACAATCCGTCCTTTCTAATGTATTGACCAAATCCCAACTCGCCATACGCATTAGTAAAATAAATGGGGCGTTTCCATTTATTAGCTGCAATTATATTTAACACCATCAGGTCACTGCGGGTAAGGCCATTCAATTTACCCTGGGGAATCTCAAATACCATCGGCGATACAATGCTATCTTCCGGATTAACCGTTTTATTGGCCTTGACTGCAGCCACATCCACCGGAATGCCGATCCGCGAAACAGGAAAGGTTCCTGCTCCCACATCTCTTCCGGTTTCCGGATCTATAGCAGGTTTGCCTAACTCTTGTTTCATGATGCTGTACAGATCATAAAAAGTGGTTTGATCTCCTTTGGGTTTATACCGCACGTATTCCCTGTTATGTCCTTCAATTTGTTCTTCACTCCAGATCACATCCACCGAATCCGCCTGGTTTATCTTGCGGCGAAGCTGGTTTATATACCAGTCAATACCCAGCAGGCTGTTATTAATAATCCTTATATCAGGTCGGATGCCTTCTACTTCCTGCGCATACCAAAGAGGGTAGGTATCATTATCGCCAAAAGTGAAAAGTATTGCATTTGGAGCGCAGCTTTCAAGGTAATTGCGGGCAAGATCAGGAGCCAGGGTTTTATTACTGCGGTCATGATCATCCCATTCCTGTTGCAACATAATAGCAGGAACAATCAGGCAAATAATTGCTGTGGAGATGTTCAGCATTTTCCAGTTTGTACCGCCCGATGAAAGGGCCCTAACTATATAAGTAACTCCAATTGTTATTACGGCGAATAATGCTGTAATGTAAAGACAGGTCATTAACATGGAGCTAAGGGATCCCCGCAGCGAACTCATCAAGATAATAATGAAAGTAAGTGCAGCGCCATATGTAAGTATATTTTTAAAGCCTTGCTTATCCGCCTTATCTCTTGCCATCTTTACAAAAGCCACTACTGCAAGTCCAATCCAGATAGCAAAGGCGTAAAAGGAGCCCACAAATGCATAATCCCGTTCCCTTGGTTGGTTACCAGGTTGGTTAAGATATAAAACAACCGCTATTCCTGTAAAGAAAAACAGCAGGAACGAAACGATCCAGTCTTTCCTGTTTTTTATATATTGATACACACATCCGATAATACCCAGGAGAAAAGGTAGCATGAATAATTTGTTGTTAGCTTTATTATTCTGAACACTCTCAGGCATTTTTGATTGATCGCCCAACCTGGTATTATCGATAAAAGGAATTCCGCTTATCCAATTGCCATCTCGTACACTGCCCATACCCTGAACATCATTTTGCTTGCCGGCAAAATTCCACATAAAATAGCGCCAGTACATCAGGCCTGTTTGGTAGGTGAAGAACCATTCTAAATTATCTGCATAACTCGGGGCTTCATATTTTATCTGACCGGTTTGAGGATCCTGGCTTTGATCCAACCCAAGCCATTGGGCATAAAAATAGGCGTGATTCTGATCATTGCTTGAATCCCAAATTCGCGGAAATAGTTGCTTATCGCTGCTTTCATAATCATATTCCCTGGCCGGGCCAACAGGGATATAGCTGTCTTTCCCTTTTACAAATTTCATTTCACCTTCATTAACCTTTGCATATCCATTGTCATCTCTTGCAACTTCAGCGGCGTAATGCGGGCCATAGACCAGCGGAGCACTTCCATATTGTTCCCGGCTTAAGTAGTAAACCAGATTGATTGGATTGTCTACATTGTTCATATCAATTGCAGGATCGGCATTGGACCTGATCAAAGCTGTGAAATAAACAAAATACCCGAGCATGATAAATGCATAGCTCCACAAGGCAAGCTTCAGCACTTTTAATGCTGATGGTTTTAAAAAATAACCAAAAACTGTTGCTATACCTGCGATCAATACGAATTTCGCAAATTTTTCTCCGCCGGAACCTACACTCATAAAGAAAGGAAGTGCCGAAAGTCCCAGGAAAAGAATAAACCAAATGATCAATTTATTTCTTGAAATATTTCTTTCATTAAACGTAAGTGCCCAGCCTATGACCGCTGCCACCGCAACAAAGTAGATCGTAAACCCGGAGAAGAATGGCATCTTAAATGAATTCACAAAGAATACATCAAACATACCTGCTGCTTTCATAGAATATTGAATGATGGCCACCTGCACAATTCCCGTTATTATACATCCCAACAAGAAAGCAAGGATGGCGCCTTTGGTGGTTGCACGGTAACGGCGATAATAATAAATCATCACGATAGCCGGGATGGTAAGCAAGTTTAATAAGTGAACACCTATTGACAATCCGACCATAAAAAAAAGAAAAACGATCCAGCGGTCAGATCTGGCCCTTGCAAGGGCGTCTATGCCCGCATGTTCATCAGCATGTTCCCATTTCAGCATGGACCAGAAAACGATAGCTGTAAAAAATGAGGACAAGGCATATACTTCTCCTTCTACTGCACTATACCAAAATGAATCGCTGAATGTATAGGCAAGTGCTCCAACAAGACCAGCCGCCATGGTGGTAAATAATTGCTGACTTGTCAGCGCTTCTCCAACCCCTACAAACATTTTGCGGGCAAAATGGGTGATACTCCAGAAAAGAAATAAGATAGTGGCGGCGCTGGCAAGGGCCGACATGAAATTTACGGCGCTACCGGCTGTTTGACCATTATCTCCAAAAAGAATAATGAAGAACCTTCCGAGTAAAACGAACACCGGAGCGCCGGGGGGATGTGGTAATTGCAACTTCTGAGCACTGGCAATAAATTCACCAGTATCCCATAAGCTGCCCCTGGCTTCCCGGGTGAGAACATAGGTAATTAGTGCTGCAAGAAAAACGGCCCATCCGGTGAGGTTATTTACTTTTCTAAAATTCATAAAGAGTTGATTTTTTCCTTTGGTCCTGCCTGGCCGCTGAATAAAGAGGTAGCATGGGAAGGATAAAGGATAGCAAAAATAGGGGTAAAAGTGTTGAAGTTTTAAGTTTTAAAATCCATTTTGAAAGGCTTTTGAATACTTTAAAGATTTCTTAAAATGCAATTGCCAGTGGCCGTTTTATTTTCCTTTTCCTTTTAGTGTAAGGGTATTCTATTCAAAGTAAACCCGCACTGTCTGGTAAAACAGCTGGTTTTGAAGAATACCTTCTGCCTTGCTCGTTTTTTCAGAAAACCCTTTTAAACCAAACAAACCGGCAGCATTTCCTTTATTAATGGCAATTTCCAGGTAACCTGCGCTGTTAAAAAGTGCCAGTTTTTCCCCGGCCTGTACATCAGCATAGGTTTCGCTGATGCGATCTATTACTTCATCTCTTTTAAAAACGATGCGGAAACTTCTTCCTTTTCTTTGTTGCTCAAATTGCTCATGGGTTATGTTGACAATCACATTCTCAAAATTGTCAATGAAAATGATCTGGCCTTCTATCCATTTATTATCCAATAAAGGCCGTAAGTGATTTTTTTCAATATAGTTGAAGTCAGGTACTCCAATGTTTTCAATCGATTCTCCCTGCACTAGCTGCTTTGCAGCCTTTCCCATCATCCGGGCCAGGTAGGTTGTGTTTTTGGTTACAAGCTTATCTAATGGAATGCCCATTACCATCTCAGGTTTTTCTTCCAGTATCATACTGAGTAAGCCATTGTCGGCACAAAAAAAATATTGGTTGTTGTGGAAGGCAAGCAATAAATGTTCAGGTTTTTTCTCAAAAAGATTTACCAATATAATATGATAAGTGAAATCAGGGAAATTTTTAAATGCATTACGACATATGTATGCTGCCTGGGGATAATTAAAAGGTGCGATATTATGCGAAATATCAATAAGGGTAAATTCAGGATCAACTTGTAATAATTGTGCTTTCACAGCAGCAACAAGGTAATCCTGGTGACCGATATCAGAGGTTAAAGTAATTAAAGACATGATAATAATTCAGAAGCCGGAATTTCATGGTCAACCGGATAACCAGGGATGAACCAAAGCCTGATTTCCCAATTCACTTTATAAGCTTTCTGTTTTTAAAGAAAAATTTATAGGTTAATTTATCAGCCAGCGCAGGAAAAAATTTATTGAGAAAAACGGTGCGTTTGTCGGCAAAGCTCATAATCAGCGTTCTCTTCTTTTTTCTGATGGCGATTAATATATTACTGGCGCATTCTGCTGCGGTCATAAGAGAGGTTTCATCAAGTGGAGTTTCACCCTGGGACACAGCATCTTTATTTAAGGCCGCATACCGAATATTCGAAGCAGTGAAACCCGGGCTCACCCACATCACATGTACATCATCGTGTAATAACTCAGTTTTTACTGCTTCCAACCAGCCCTGTAAAGCATATTTACTGGCAGAATAGGCGCTTCTGCCTGGTAAGCCCCTGTAACCGGCAATGGAGGAAATACCGACAATAATTCCCTTTCTTTCCATGATGGAATGCAAGGCATATTTGGTGCAATACACAGCGCCAAAAAAATTAATGTCCATTACTCGTCGCATTACTTCTGTAGAAACATCTTTAAGTAAGGCCCGCATAGAGATACCGGCATTGTTAATAAGTATATCAATTCCTCCAAAAACTTTAATGGTTGTTTCCATAAACCGGCGACAATCATTTTCGCTGCTTACATCAGCCACCATCGTGTGCAAAAAAGAAGAAGGATAATTGGCCTGCAGCCTGTAAAGCTTATCATGGTCGCGGCCGCAGGTAGCTACTTTGGCACCCGATTGTAAAAGTTCATCGACTAATGCTTTGCCAATGCCATCTGTACCGCCTGTAACTACAACTACTTTATCCGTATAATAAGAAGACATGTTACTCAGAGTTTCGGCAAACCTACTTTAATTTTTTTCAACAATTTCAATTGCCAACAGTGCTGCTAATGAGTTATGAGGTATTCATATTGACTTGGGATTAGTTTGAGAAATTTTTGGTACGAAAGGTGTGAGACTGTATTTTTGCACCCCGTTCAGATAAACCATCTGAACAATAGAAAAAATGATCTTGTAGCTCAGTTGGTAGAGCACATCACTTTTAATGATGGGGTCCTGGGTTCGAGTCCCAGCGGGATCACAAATTAACTATAAAACCTGCTCTGGTAGCGGGTTTATTATTTATGAGAGCCGTTTTGAGAGCCGTGGATAGGCCGTGCATTTAATAAGGAAAGCCTGCATAACGCAGGCTTTGTCAAATCCGTTCAACAGTTCCGTTCGGTTAAATATAATTTTATCAGGCATAGATATTGTTTTGATATCCGTCTTATATAAGATTTACTTCAAATCATTCATTATTTAATGAAACTTTTTAAGTGCACTCATTGCGGACAGCCTGTATTTTTTGAAAATTATTTTTGTGTGCAATGCAATGCCTCCCTGGGTTTTGACTCACAACAAATGACAATGGTTTCTCTGCAAACAGCACCGGATTTTAGCCTGGTTCCGTTTGAAAGCAATGAAACAAATAATCCTCCTGTCATTCGATATAAATATTGCGTCAATAAAGAACATAATGTTTGTAACTGGCTACTGGCCCATAATGATGTGGCCCAATATTGTTTTGCATGTAACCTGAACCGGACAATACCCGACCTTGGACAAATTGAGCATAGAGAAAAATGGTATCAAATAGAAATTGCCAAACATCGGCTCGTTTATTCGTTACTCAGATTTCGGCTACCGGTTATCAGTAAATTTCAGGATGAGGAAAAAGGGATAGCTTTTGACTTTAAGGCAGATGAAAATAAGGGAGATGGTAAACGATTACTGACGGGTCATGATAATGGATTGATCACACTCAATATTGACGAAGCGGACGATGCCATTAGGGAAATGGCCAGGAATCAAATGGATGAAGTGTACCGGACTGTATTGGGGCATTTCCGCCACGAGATAGGGCATTATTATTGGGATCTCCTGGTAAAAAATACAGCTAACCAGCAGCCGTTCCGGAATCTTTTTGGAAATGAAAGTGAGGACTATGCCAATGCCTTACAACAACATTATAACCGGCCTGCTTCAGAGCAATGGAAAGAAAAATTTATCAGTGCATACGCAAGTGCTCATCCCTGGGAAGATTGGGCGGAAACATGGGCCCATTATATGCACATTATAGACACACTGGAAACCGGGTATTCCTTTGGAATATCTGTAAATCCCCGAATAGCCGGCCAGGGAAATGATTTAAGTGCCAGCCTTAATTTTGATCCTTATAGTACGGGCTCTTTTGAAGATATTCTGGAAAGATGGATTCCGCTATCATTTGTAATGAATAGTCTGAACCGAAGTATGGGAATGAAAGACCTGTATCCATTTGTAATAAATGAGCCTGTTAGGCAGAAATTGAATTTTATTCATTATGCGATTCGGCAGTGAATGTCTGATAAAACTGCCTTTAATTTGCCCAGGGAAAGTTCAACCAGTTCTTGTATATGTTTTATTCCTTCAGTCTTTTAACATCCACCGATACTTTTAACTCATGAGAACTGCTGCTCATGATAACACCCTTCAATGGAATGATATCAAAGTAATCCCGCCCCCAGCCAATAGTTATATATTGATCTGTGGCAAGTTGATTATTTGTAGGATCAAAATCTATCCAGCCAGTACCAGGGACGAAAACAGAAATCCAAGCATGAGAAGCATCAACCCCTGTTAATTTTTCTTTACCTGCAGGTGCAATGGTTTCCAGATACCCGCTTACATACCTGGCGGGCAATCCGATGGAATGAATACAGGATATAGCCAGGTGGGCAAAATCCTGGCATACACCCTTTTTTTCTTTCATAACCGTGGATAATGGCGTGGAGATCGTTGTAAAACCAGGCGTAAATGAAAAATCAGAATGTATTCGTGTGATGAGATCATATACTGCCTCAAACATGGGCCTTCCGGTTGTGAAAGATTGTTCTGCGTATTGCTTTATTTCCTGAGTAGCTGTTGTTATTTCTGTTGGATGTGTAAATTGTTTCTCCCCTATGAATTCCCCATTAGAAGTCAGCAACATTTTTTTTACATTTTCCCAACTGATATCCGGGGGCAATATTTCCGGACCTGCAGTATTTATTTTTTCTACCCGGGATATTGCCGTTACAGTTAATTCCTCGTGGTCCTGTTCCACTACAAAATAATAAAGCTTGTTGCCAAAAAAATCAACATGCTCTTCCAAAACATCGGGTAAAGGGGATATGATAATATTAAATGATTTACAGATTTGGTTTTCGGTATTTCGGGGAGCCAGGGCAGCAATATTATGGCAAAGACTTACCTGCTCGTGATATTGGTATTTGGTAATATGTTCAATTGTATAAACCATTGGGATTGTCGAATCAAATCAGGTTAGCGGTAAATAATTGTTTTTGCACCTGGCTGTGTTTAAAATATGTTTTTGAAATATTCATGGAGGTGTCAGATATCAATGCATATAATTTATCTAAAAAATCATTCAGCAAAAAATATTCTTGCGTAACGGGATCATACTGGGTAAGCGCCACAACATTTGCCAGCTTCAATAAAGAATCGGCTTCCTGGATATTTCGTTGTTTAGGACTTACAGGAAATTCCTTGTCCTCACCCGGTAATAAAGTAACATAGCGATTTATTTTTTTCACCAGGTAAGCGAGTGATTTTGGATAATTGACATCGAGCATCAGCAATTCAAGGACCAGCGGTAATTGCAAATGGTCCCGGTAAGTATAACGATAGGTGATTAAACTCTGACCGGCAATCATTACAGATTCCAGCAATTCATATTCTGTTTGTTCGTCATACTTTTTTTGAAAAACACTGCGCAATAGTGTAATAGTATAAAGCGATTGCTCTAACTTTCTTCCAAGATCCATGATATTCCATCCCTGTTCCCGTCTTACACTTTCCCGGTTCATTCCCAAAAAGGCAAACATGGATGTATTCAGCATGTCAATGCTGCTAATCATTCTTAAGTGATCGGCATGTGGATCATTCTTCGCTTTATTCCACTCTTCTTCCATGTGTAGCAGAACACGCCATGTATCCAGTGCCCAAAAATTACGTACACTATAAACAGCATTTTTTAATAAGGAAAGGTTATTACTCAGGCTGCCACTTCTCTTTTCATTATATAAAATATCAGTTAGTTCGTTCCATGGCTTCGCAAACTTGTCTTCTTTTTCTCCAGCATCTTTTTCTTCAAAAAAGCCCGGAAAAGTGTAGGTGCACTGCGTTACTGTTTGTAATAAAACAGACTGCGCATTTTCGAAATCTCCGTCTGCAGACGTGTTGCTTCTAAGCAGCGTTTGCATAACTGTCCGTTGCAGCCTTGCATTATAAATCACCCTTTCTGTGTACCGGCCTACCCAAAAAAGATTTTCTGCCGTATGGCTGGGCAGTGACCTTTTGAAGACTTTGTTTTGTAAATGATCTGTATGAAGTTGAAGATTTATCGGTTGGTCATGCTCATCATCCGCAGACAATACCCAGGTATCTTTGCTTATACCTCCGAGTTGATTTGAAATTATAAAACTTTCTTTTTGCGTACTGGTTCGGGTCAATCCTCCCGGCATTGCAATGTAGCTTTGATTATGGCTGACAAGAAAACTCCGGAATAAAGAATGTCCCGCCTCAATTTTCCCATTGACCCATGAGGGTGTAGAAGAGAAATTAATTTTTTCCTGTCCCGTATACAAATGTGGATTTGCCTTTATTTCCTTTACCAGGGTTTCTTTTTGTGAAGAGGAAAGTGAAGCGCCGTCCATAGCAGAGCGGGTGCCCGCTATATTCCTGAATATTTTCCTGATCACTAATTTGTCCATGTTTGCAATTACATAATTCATTTCTCCTGGCTGGCCGCACCACCAGGTAGCAATGGATGGCATAATTAAACCGGTACCAAAAAAATATTCTGAAACGGCAGGTAAAAAAGGTACCAGCCCGGCATTTTCCACAATGCTGCTGCCCAAAGGATTTGCAATAGCCACATTTCCTTTTCTAACTGCTTGCAGTAATCCGGGAACACCCAATAATGAATCACTTTTTAATTCCAAAGGATCACAATAGATATCATCCAGCCTCCGCAAAATCACATCAATTCTTTCTAATCCATCAATCGTTTTTAGCCATACGTAATTATCTTTTACCATCAGGTCATTTCCCTGTACTAAGGTTAAACCGCGGTAAGCTGCCAGGTAGGAATGTTCAAAATATGTTTCATTCTCCGGACCCGGTGTTAGAATAACTACCCGTGGATTGTCGGTATTGTGCGGTGCGATACTTGTCAACGCCTGTTGCAGGGAATCAAACCAGGGCGATAATCTTTTTGCTTTTAAGTTGGAAAACAATTCAGGCAATACACTCGACATGGCAAACCTGTTTTCTAAGGCATAACCCGAACCAGAGGGTGCCTGCGTTCGATCACTTATAATCCACAAACGCCCATCATTGCCCCTGGCCATATCCGCGGCATACAAAACCAGGTAAGGGGATGAATGCAATTCTATATTCACACATGATCTTATAAAACCCGGATGCAGGTAAATGAGTTCCTGGGGAAGAATACCCTTTTTAATGAGATTCTGAGGGCCATAAATATCTTTAAGCAGCAGGTTAAACAACTCTGCTCGCTGAACCAGGCCAGCGTTGATCGTTTCCCATTCATGAGCCGTAATTATTTGAGGTATCGGATCCAGTTCCCAGGGTCGGCTCTGTCCTGAAGGATCATTATAAATATTATAAGCAACACCATTTTCTCTTAACAGGCGTAAAATATCACTATTTCGGTTTTGCAATTCCTCATGACCCAGGTCATGCAGAGATGAAAAAAAAGTTTGCCAGTCAGATCGTATTTGGTTATCGTGCGAGAATAATTCGTTATAGGAACTGAGGGCCGGAATATATTGTTGAAGCAGCGAACTAATCGCTGGTTGATTTGACATATTTTATTATCTCTTTGATATCTTTAAAATTAAGGAATTAAATAAGGATTTCATATTGAGGAAAATTGAAGTGCCTTATGGTATGCCGAATAAGAAATCCAACTGCCGATGATTAGTATCCTTATTTCCCCAACAAATTTCTGAGATCATCAAAATTTACAGCTTTATTGATCATCGCTATGTTCTCTTCAAAAATCCGATCTCCTTTAGTTAGTTTGTATTGAACCAGGAAGAATTGGGCGCTGGATTTTTTTAGACCTTTCCTGTAATACCTTAAATTGGGTTTCACCGCAATAAAAGACCCCGCTGTTCCTTCCTCCACAAAACCTTCAAAACGTTCTTCCTCATTCCATAGGCAGATGGCTGGTTTATTTAACTCTGCATCTGACTTTATTAATTAGTTGTTTATATTGGTGGTAAAAGAAGAATAATATTTTTCACTGCCCGGATCATCCTTAATGGTTTTATCCAGTCTTTTTTTTGTGAGATGGAGGTATTCTTTCCGGCTCATATACATAAAAGACAACTTACCTTCATACACTATCAGCCACGAATATTGCATGATCTTATTTTCCCGGTGTGCATCACCTGATATTTTTTCGCCCATGAAAAAATTACCATCTTTTTCCTTTGGTTTTTGTTTCAGTCTTAAATATCCTCTCAAATTTTTTTAATCCAGCTCAGCTGCAAATAAACCAGGTAAATCATAAATAGCTTTGGCCGTTACCTGATAAGTGCGATTAATTGCAGAATGAAAACAGCAGAACTTAAAAATAGCTTTTGTATTTGGGAAAGTAATAAACAGGTAGTTTTAATCAGGGTATACCGCTTATTTATACAAAAGGGGCTGTTAAACAGTTATTCAAAATCCTCGTAAAGCAAATACTTTTTTCTTATTTGCTTAAATTCATTCAATTTGGGTTCCCAACTTGCTCTTATTTCTTTTTCACTTTTTCCGCTCTTTAATTGTTGCCACAATTCATTATTGCCCGCAAGTTTATTAAAAAATGATTCTTCCATTTTTCCTGATTTTGGCAAAATGAAAAACTTATCTTTTTCCGGGAACAAACGATAGGCTTCAATCAACCATTTTAACTGAACCTTGCTAGCCACTTTAGCTAGAACTTCTTCCGGAGTTCCTCCTAAATTCCAGCCATAACAAACCTGTCCATACAATTTTGAATTTTTGGCACCTTCATTTGGTTTAGGAGTAAAGGAGTATAAATTTTTTGGTAAATCCGGATGACCGAATACCTGGAATGGTTTATTTGTTCCTCTTCCTTCACTCAGAACAGTGCCTTCAAAATAACAAGTAGAAGGATACAAGTAAATAGATTGTATTTCCGGAAGGTTAGGGGAGGGCCTTACAGGTAAGACATATTTACTTTTGTGCGTATAACCTGCATTTTTGATAACCTGGAAATGAAATGGTGTATCTAAAGAATTCTTTGCGTAGTTGCGAGAGTAGTCATGTCTCAAATTGGCTTTTTCATTTAGCCATCTTTCTCCTGCTATCATCATGGCATACTCCGCTATCGTCATCCCGTATACTACCGGAACGGACTGCATACCTACAAATGATTTATATTTTTTATCAAGAACAGGTCCGTCCACATAATCGCCATTTGGATTGGGCCTGTCGAGAATCATCAATGGTTTATTTAACTCAAATGCTGCTTCCATAAATTCTTCCAGGGAAGATATATAGGTATAAAAGCGAACACCGACATCCTGGATATCAAAGATCAACATGTCAAGAGCCCGCAGGTCTTCTGCGGAAGGTTTTCTTTTTGTTCCGTATAAAGATATAACCGGGATCCCGGTTTGCTTATCTGTATAATTGCCAATTTTTTCACCTGCATCAGCAGTGCCGCGAAAACCGTGTTCAGGTCCAAAAATAATTCGGATATCCACACCCAGTTTAAGTAATGTGTCCACTAAATGCCGGTTACCGACCGTGGAAGTTTGATTGGCGAAGATGCCGATTCGTTTTCCCGTTAATAATGGCAAGTAAACCGAAATTCTCTCAGCTCCCGGAATAATGGTAGAATCGGATAAGGCTTTGGATAAATTCGGTGAAACTGCCCGATCCTGGTTCGCCGATTTTGAATTTTGTGCAGCACAACTTAGAAAAATTAAACTGCAGATAAACCAGCCTATTAAATTATTTTTCATTTATTATATTATGTTATAAAATTCAGGAATTATTAAATAGGACGTAATATAATATTTAAGCGGTTGCGTGGATGGAAATGGCTACCTTGCAGGCCATTTTTTATATTTTTAAATCTTAAACAAAGAAAATGCAACAGGTAAAAAGTGGTGATAAAATAAAAGTGCATTATCATGGTCGGCTCACAAACGGGGAAACCTTTGATAAGTCTGAAGGCAGGGATCCTCTTGAGTTTGAAGTTGGCAGTGGAATGGTTATAAAAGGATTTGATGAAGGTGTGACCGGAATGGCTATCGGAGAAAAGAAAACGATTAATATTCCTTTTGATGAAGCTTATGGGCCAAAAAACCCTGAGATGATCATTGATATGCCAAAAGAGAGATTTCCGAAAGATATGAGTTTAGAAGTTGGAATGCCTTTAGCAATGAATGATGGAGAGGGTAATCAGCACCAGGTAGTGGTTACCGAAATAAATGAAGATGTGATCATACTGGATGCCAACCACCCTTTAGCCGGGGAGGACCTTATATTTGACCTGGAGTTAGTTGAAATTATTGGGAATAAACCCCTGATCATAATGCCTTAAATTTTCCCGGTATAAGAGCTTTAATGAATTGAAATGGTTTGTGACAGATTAGTCACAAACCATTTTCTTTTCTGTAATTTCGATGCCCCAAAATAAAATTATGTTTGAGAATTATAAATTCACAGCAGCGGAGCGGTTTTTAAGATATGTACAAATAGATACACAGAGTGATCCGATGTCAGCATCTTTCCCAAGTACGGAAAAGCAAAAAGACCTGAGTGTTGTCCTGGCTAAAGAGTTGCAGCATATCGGGATTAAGGATGCGCATACCGATGAATGGGGATATGTGTATGCTACTATTCCAGGTAATGTTGAAAAAAAAGTCCCGGTAATTTGCTTTTGTGCACATGTTGACACGGCGCCTGATTGTAGTGGTACACATGTCAAACCATTGGTTCATAAAAATTATAATGGAGAAGATATTATTTTGCCTGATGACCGGAACCAGGTTTTAAGGATGAATGAGTATCCCTACTTGCAAACACAGTTAGGTAATGATATTATCACCGCTTCAGGTTCTACCTTATTGGGCAGCGATGATAAAGCCGGTGTAGCTGAGATCATGGACCTGGCCAATTTTCTCATTTCCCATCCAGAAATAAAACACGGGGAAATTAAAATCTTATTTACACCCGATGAAGAAGTGGGTAATGGCGTGGCACACGTCGATATGAAAAAATTGGGAGCCAGCTTTGGTTATACATTAGATGGGGGTGAGGCGGGCAGCCTGGAAATAGAAACCTTTAGTGCAGATGGAGTACAGGTAATTATTCACGGTGTCATTGCACACCCGGGTTATGCAAAGGGTAAAATGATCAATGCGATGAAAATCGCCGGAAGAATTCTTGATTCATTACCAAAAGATCGCTTGTCACCTGAAAGTACGGAAGGTAAAAGAGGGTTTATTCACCCGGTCAGAATTGAAGGAATTGCAGAAAAGTGTACGATGGATTTTATAATTCGTGATTTTGAAACAGCAGGTCTGAAAAAGAAAGAGGACTTTTTACGTACCCTGGTAGAAGAAACGGTAAGGGCACATCCAAAAGCAAGGTTTGAATTTATTATAACTGAGCAATACCGTAATATGAAAGAAATTTTGGACCGGAACCCCCATGTAGCTGAATATGCAAAAGAAGCAATTGAAAGAGCAGGCATTAATCTAAAAAGGGAAAGCATAAGGGGTGGTACAGACGGAAGTCGATTATCTTTTATGGGATTGCCATGCCCTAACTTATTTGCCGGGGAGCAAGCTATTCATTCCAAATTAGAGTTTATCAGTATACAGGATATGAACAAGGCTGTAGAAACATTGGTACATTTGGTGCAGATTTGGGAGGAAAAATCATAAAAGATTCTGGTTCATTTCTTCTTTCAATGGATGGGTGTACTTAAGTAAATTTAATTAGTTTAAAAACAAACCTTCCATTTTTATAATAATGAAATTGGTATTTGCCATTTCTTTCCAGCTGACAACTTTTTATTTGTTTTCACAAAACTTGTTACTTAACGGAGGTTTTGAGGAAGAAAATATTTGTGTTGAATATAAAGTGAACTGTGCCCCGGAAGCCTGGCTTATCAATGACGATGTATTTAATAATTATTTTAAAGAGGCCTCCATGGCCTACCAGGGAACCCATTGCATGTCCATTGAAGCGGGGCGGGACAGGAAGTCATTCAAAAGAACATTTATCCGGTCGCAATTACTTTGTGGCTTGCGAAAAGGGAATCGGTATCGGGTAGAATTCTATATTAAGTCGCCTCATCGCATTTTAGACAGCATCGGTGTTTATTTTTCTTCCACAGATATATTGTACGACAAAAGATCCCTCCAATCCATCCAACCTTCATTTTATCTTGCTGATACCGGCATTCCTTTTAAAAGTGACAGTAGCTGGCAGCAGGTGGTCATGAATTATACAGCCATGGGAGATGAAGCTTTTATAACCATCGCTAATTTTTCAAAAAGAGATATTACCGGGCCTACAGGCATTGAAAAGGAGAATCGATTTTTTGTTTTTGTGGACAATGTATCTGTGATTCCATTAAATCCTAATGAAAAATATTGCGATGACTGGCAAAACACCATGGCGGAGATATATGACCAGGATGAAAGACATGAACACCTGCTGAGAAATATCCGCTACCGCAAAAATTACCAGCTCACACCCCTTGTTTTAGAGCCAAACAAAATAATCCGTATTGATACCCTCATATTGCAGGAAGTTTTGTTTGCTACAGGAAAAGCTGAATTGGAAAAAAATAGTTACCGGTTATTAGATAGTTTTTGTATGAAGGTGGTAGGAAAAAAAGTTGATTCTGTAGTAGTGGAAGGACATACAGACAATGCCGGTTCTGATGAATTAAATAACCGCCTTTCAGCTGCCAGAGTACAAACGGTATTGAATTATTTTGCAGGTCGTGCTTTTGTAAAACCAAACAGGATAGTGGCAAGGGCCTGGGGAGAAACCAGGCCGGTGGCCGACAATAACACCCCCCAGGGTCGCCAGCGCAACAGGCGAGTGGAAGTATTGGTTTATATCCGTGAATAATATTTATAACTTTTCATTTCCCTTATCTTTAGCACTAAATTTTAAATAACATGGAGATTGTTCAGTTTTTAGCTTCCAATTGGTGGATCATTGTTTTCATATTTATATTTTTCAGTGGATTATATACGGTGAACCAGGGCACAATTGCTGTGGTCACTATGTTTGGAAAATACCGTCGAATTGCAGGCCCCGGTCTCCGTTTTAAGATCCCTGTTATTGAGCAGATCTATAAAAAATTATCGATTCAAAATCGGTCCGTGGAATTGGAGTTTCAGGCTGTGACGCAGGACCAGGCTAATGTATATTTTAAGGTGATGATGTTGTTTGCTGTTCAGAATGCGCATGAGGAAACGATTAAAAAAGTGGCTTTTAAATTTATAAGTGATAAAGATCTGATGCAGGCATTGGTAAGAACTATTGAAGGTAATATTCGCTCCTTTGTAGCTACAAAAAAACAAGCTGAAGTATTGGGATTGCGCAGGGAAATTGTGGAGTATGTAAAAGTAGAAATTGATCACACATTGGAAGATTGGGGTTACCATCTGCTCGATCTCCAGATCAATGACATCACGTTTGATAAAGTAATTCTCGATTCCATGAGTAAGGTAGTAGCATCAAATAACCTGAAAGCAGCTGCAGAAAATGAAGGACAGGCATTATTGATCACAAAAACCAAAGCGGCAGAAGCAGAGGGTAATTCAATTAAAATATCGGCAGAAGCGGAAAGAACGGCCGCCCAACTGCGCGGGCAGGGAGTTGCTTTGTTTCGTCAGGAAGTGGCTAAAGGAATGACAGAAGCTGCTGAGCAAATGAAACAAGCCAACCTGGATACGAACGTGATTCTTTTTAGTATGTGGACCGAGGCCGTGAAAAATTTTGCTGAATATGGAAAAGGAAATGTCATCTTTCTTGATGGCAGTGCAGATGGAATGGAAAAAACGATGAAGCAAATACAGGCACTGATGATAAAACAGGCCGGAAGCTGATCAGAAAATTTCAATTTAAAAAGAGATTGAACGGGGTCCAAACAGCCTGTTTGATCTCTTTTATTTTTTATGATACATAACCGTCCTGTTAAAGAACTCCAAAACTTTAACCGATTATACAACGAGGTATCTTTTTTTTCGTTCATTCGTGTGAAAAGTAAATAGAGCAGGATTTATTAAGACGTGTTGATAATATCTGCCAAGAGATGTATTCATCCTTTCTTACTTTTACCTATTAAAGAAAATAATCTATGTTTGATCTCTTACAGATCGGTGATACCCTCAACCTGGCGGCACAACAGGCAGCTAATACAAAACCCGGCGAAACGATAAGTTTTTTTGATTTGATATATATGGGAGGATGGATCATGATTCCCCTGGGCGTTATGCTTTTGCTTACTGTATATGTTTTTGCAGAGCGCTATATCGCTATCAAGCATGCTTCTAAAATCGATGATAATTTTATGAATATCATCCGGGATCACATAGTGAGCGGAAATATTTCATCGGCCCGGAGTTTTGCCAAGAATACTCATAATCCCGTGGCCAGAATAATTGATAAAGGAATACAGCGAATAGGTAAACCGATTGATGCAATTGAAAGTAGCATGGATAATGTAGGGCAACTGGAAATGTATAAGCTTGAAAAAAATATGACTTTTCTATCAGTTGTATCCAGGGCAGCTCCCATATTTGGATTTGTGGGTACCCTGATGGGATTGATGCAGCTTTTTTCCAGGATACACCAGGAAAATGAAGTGCAACTGGCAAATATTTCGCAGGGAATTTATACCAAGCTGATTACATCCATAGCCGGATTGGTCATTGGTTTGATTGCTTTTCTTTGTTATAATTACCTGCATGCACAGATTACACGAACAGCTAATAAAATGGAAGTTTCAGCAGCAGACTTTCTTGATGTCTTGCAGGAACCTACCAAGTAATAAAAGCGGAACATGAATCTTAGAAAAAGTTTAACCCAGGAATCGGAGGTGTTTACAGACTCGTTGAATGACATCATATTTATATTGCTGATGTTCTTTCTTATTATTTCCACCATGGCTAATCCCAATGTGATCAAAGTCAATAATCCCAGGGGATCTAAGGATACAAAGACTAAGCAGAATATTGTAGTGTCAATTGATAAGGATCAAAAATTCTATATTGGACAAACGGAAGTACCGCTAATTTTTATCGATAGTTTTATAAAAAAGGAAGTTGAACGGGTAAGATTGATTGTTGACACCCCCTCTGTAGTTATAAATGCGGATACTATTTCTTATTATGGAGAGGTATTCCGTGTGATGCAGTCAGCAAAAAGGGCCGGCGCCAAGGTAGTGGCTAATGTGAGATAAAATTCTTCGCTTTTCGAATATTCTGTCTTTCCCCTAATTCATTTTTAAAAGAAATAAAAACTGATTAAGCCTGCATGTCTTTCCGGGCATTAAATCTGGTACGTATATTTCCTATCGTATTTTCCTTTGCTGCTACCGGTTGCATTATGTATTTTGCTTTTTCAAAATCCGTTACCTGTGAACTATAAAATCATCTTGCCCCTTTTTATATCCCTTCTATTTTTTTCTTCTTCCTGTAAAAAAGATGTTGTACCTGGTATTGTTGGAAAATGGATGTCTGCTTCCGTGTATACGGAAAGGGATGGCTGGGTTAGCAATTTACGCTTCCCTGAAGTTGTGACTTATGAGCCAGGAGAACAGTTTTATAGTTTTACTGATGTGCCAGGTGGAAGCGGAACTTATAGGTACAACAGGGAATCTAATTTAATAGAATTGCAATACGTAGCGGATTCCTATGGAAATATTGCCCGGTCTGCACTGCAAAAAGTTGAAACGCTTACACGGGACAAATTGATTGTTGTAAATTTTATTTCCGGAATGAAAATGGTGAGTAAAATTGAATACAGCCGCATCAATTAAAACCAGGCTTTCAGCATTCTTTCTTTGCCTTGCATATCCTTTCTGATTTCAGTATTATATCCCATTGATTGAAAATTGTCACTTGTTTTCTTTCCCGCACTTTCATTTATCTCGGTATAGATCATTCCTTTTTTTGTTAAATGTGTTTTTCCAAAATCAGCAATGGCCTTATAGAATAGAAGGGGATCATCGCTTGGAACGAAAAGTGCGGTAGCAGGTTCAAATTCCAGAACATTCTTTTGCATACTTCCCTTTTCCATTTCAGCTATATAAGGAGGATTACTGACAATTATATCAAAGGATGGTAATTTATCTCTTTGGCCTTTATCTAAAAAATTGAGTTCAAAGAACAAAACAGGAATGTTTAGGTTGATGCTATTCTGCCTGGCAATATTCAAAGCTTCCGGGTTTATATCACAACTCCAGATTTTAACTTCGGCTATTCTTTTTTTTATTGCTAAAGGAAGGCAACCACTACCGCTACCTATATCCAATATTTGTATCTCCTCTTCTGATAAGCTTGCTGATCCCTTCTTCGTTTTTAAATCAGTAATGATCCAATCTGCCAGTTCTTCCGTTTCGGGTCTTGGGATCAATACATTTTTATCAACATACAATTTTAAACCAAAAAACCAGGCCTCATTTAATATGTATTGAACAGGTTCATGGTTTTTCAGGCGAGTAAGATAATAATCTAGTTGAGTTTCTTGTTCCGTAGTTAAGCTGCCTTGCCTGTTTAAAAGGAGATCAGTTTTATCATGACCCGTGATTCGTTGCATGATCCAATTGCTGATATTTTTCGCCTCTTCTTTTTCATAGATACCTCCTGTTTCGGTTACTATATATTTGTCTGCCTCCTGTATATTCATGCGAACAAACTTACGAATATTGCCATGAGCTTCTGCACCAAATCGATTGTAATCTTCATCTTTCCTTAAGTTCGGGAAATTCATTTCCGCATCAAATGAGGAGATAAGATTTATAATTCAAAAAGCAGGAGCCTTTGGAATCTTTTATATTTGCAGGTTCATTCAAAGTTTGAAATTGACAACCCACGAACAATACATGTACCGAAGCCTTCAACTTGCTCAAAAAGGTTGTGGCTATGTTTCTCCTAATCCAATGGTGGGGGCTATACTTGTGTATAATGACCAAATTATTGGTGAAGGATACCATCAAAAATATGGGGAGGCACACGCTGAAGTAAATTGTCTTCAATCCGTGCCGGAACGTTTTAGGGGAATGATCCGTTCATCAACTTTATTTGTCTCATTGGAACCTTGCTCACATTTTGGGAAAACTCCACCCTGCACAGATTTGATCTTAAAAAATAATATCAGGAAATGTATTATAGGATGCTCTGACCCATTTGAACTAGTGGATGGGAGGGGGATAGCCCGATTAAAAGAAGGCGGTGTAGATGTTGAGACAGGAATATTGGAGCAGGAATGTATAAATGTGAATAAAAGGTTTTTCACCTTTCATCAAAAGCAACGCCCATACATTGTTTTAAAATGGGCACAAACTCCAGGTGGCATTATTGGCTTTTCTCCTCACCCTGAATATGAAAAGACAGACAGGATGCTTATCAGCAATGAATACAGTAACCGGTTGGTTCATAAATGGAGAAGCGAGGAGACTGCGATCATGATTGGTACCAATACGGCTTTGCTCGATGATCCTGAATTGACCAACCGGCTTTGGGCAGGCTCTTCACCTATAAGGGTGGTATTGGATTTTAAACTTCGCCTCCCTTTGTCGCTGAAGATTTTTAATAAAGCTGCAAAGACCATTGTATTTAATTCTATTAAGCAGGGAGGAGAGGGGAACCTGATTTATTACAAATTAAATGAGGAGAAAAATGTCGTTAAACAAATAGTGACAGCTTTATATCAGATGAAAATCCAAAGTATTCTAGTGGAAGGCGGATCTGGATTATTACAATCTTTTATAAATGAAAGTTTGTGGGATGAAGCCCGGATTATTACAGGACAGTACAAAGTAAAAGGAATGGAAAATCATAAATTAATACATGCTCCGCAGTTAAACCAAGCCAGGCAAATTGATGCAGTTGCTATAGGAAATGATACATTGGAAATATATACACAGCTTCAAACTGACTACTCTTACCCATGATTCCGGATTATTATAATACCATCGAACAATCTTCCTTTGCAGAGTTCAGGGAACGTGGCAGCCGGTTTATTGCATTTGCAATTCCGATTTTAAATGTAAGTGCATTTAAAATAAATCTTGCGGTTGTAAAAAAGGATCATCCTAAAGCAACACACCATTGTTTTGCCTATCGCCTCGGTACGGATAGCACTACCTTTCGGGTTAGTGATGATGGTGAGCCTTCCGGCTCTGCTGGCAGACCCATTTTAGGACAGCTTGATAGTAAACAAGTGACCAATGCAGTGATCATAGTAGCCCGGTATTTCGGCGGTACTTTATTAGGTGTGCCGGGATTAATTAATGCATATAAAACTGCGGCCTCAATGGTTCTGCAGGTAACACCAATTATCCAAACACCTGTACTTCTAAATTACAATCTTCAATTTGACTATACGCTGACTAATGATGTGATGGCGATAAGTAAAAAATATAATTGCGTCTTACTGGAAAAGGAACTAAATCTTTTTTGTTCTTTGAAGCTCGCCATTCCTAAAAACAGGCTTGATGAAGTGCTTTATCAATTAGCTGATTTGCGGGCAGTGGAAATAATAAAATTGTAAAAAAGCATTATCAATTTAATTAAAGCTTTCGTTAATCAATCATTCGTCATAAAAATGAATGGTGAAAAAAAACTCATTAATTAATGAAGGAAAGGGTGTACCTTAAAAGTTCAAAAGATCTTTTTATGAATCATAGGAACCAACACATTATTTCCCGAGTAGCGATCTGGCTATTGGCCATTGTAATGATTGTTTTCGGTATTCAACACTTCAGACACCCGAAAGAGATGATGAATTTTGTCCCAACTTATCTTCCCGGTGGAGAAATTTGGGTTTATTTCGTTGGTGCTGCGTTTATTCTTGCAGCAATTTCTTTTATCATTAACCGCTATGTATCACTTGCAGGGTATCTCCTGGCCGTTATGTTGTTGCTCTTTGTGATATTGATTCACTGGCCCAATTACTCCCTGGCCGGGGATATTGAAATGAAAAGACTGGCATTTAGCAATTTGCTAAAAGATACCGCTATTGCAGGTTTTGCATTGTACATTGGCGCTAATGCCAGACACCAGCGAATGAATGTTGCTGATTAACACCGATCAATTGAACTCAAATGCCTTTCATTTTTTCAGAGGTGAAAATGGATAAGGGATAGCCCGTTATTGTATTTACCGGGATCACTCATTGTAATCAATTTTATTTGAATAGTATTTTTTTCTTTTCTATAAATACTACTTTTATAAGAGTATTATTTTTTTAGTATAACCTTTTTACCTGTTCTGGCAGATTCGCGGGCAGCTTCCAGAATTTTACAAACCATAACATTATTCTCTAAAGAATAGAGGCCATTTTCCGGCACCTTGATTTTTTTTCTGACCACATCAGCAAAATAAGAAATCGGGTCTTCATAAACACCCATTTCTTCAGCAGTGACCCGTATTGATTTTTCATTTTCCGATTCCTTGTTTCTGATTCGGAGCGATGTGTTATTCACTGCAATGGCATAACCCGTTTCTCCATAGACTTCCATGTCCTTACGGCCGAAAGGCCAGTTCCAGGAGGCTTGAATAATACACTGTGCAGAAGGATAGGTAACAATAATAGTGGCTTCATCATCAACCTTGGGGTAAACAGTTGGTTTGAAATTTTGTGTTACTGCCGTTACCGAAATCGGCTTTATTCCTTTCATCAGATAGGTCATCAGGTTAGCGCCGTAACAACCAAAATCAATCAGGGCACCACCTCCGTTTTGAACAGGATCCGTAAGCCAGTCTAAAAATTCTTTGCCTACACCTATTTCTTTGGGCCCTTTATGTCCATCATGAATCACTACTTTTTTAATTTCACCCAGATAATTACTATCATTAGCAAGTTGATTTACTTTTTCAGTACTTGGATACCATGAGGTTTCATAATTGGTAAGAAGATGTATTTTATATCTCCCTGCGAGTTGTTGCATCCTGGTGGCATGTGCCAGGGTAGTGGCAAGGGGTTTCTCTACCATAACATGGATTCCTTTTGGAGCGCAGGCTTCCACGGCCGCCATATGGTCATAAATGGAACCGAAAGCTACTACAGCTTCGGGCTTCACCGTTTCCAGCATTTTATTCAAGTCGGTAAAAAAAAGATCGGGGTTAATACCAAAAGATTTTGCATGGCGCTTCGCTAAATCGGTATTCGGTTCATAAATTCCAACCAACTGGATATCGGGTTTGGGCTTTCGTCCCAGGATAAACCCTGCATGACCATGTGATATACCTGCTACTGCAATTCGGACCGGCGAATTGTCAGCAGTTTGAGCCGACGAATAATTAGCTGATGTGATACTTAAAAGAAGACAAAAAGAAAACATCAATGCATTGGAAAAATAATTCATGATGGAAAAAAATTTAGGTAATTAATTCTTTTGTAATACAAGGGTACTCATGCAGCGAACATCATTTACATTAACCGTTTTGAATGGCTCCAAAAATGAAAGAGAAAATTGATGTAACATCCCTGTCATTAATGATTTCGTCAATAGAAACCGTCTGGATTGATCCGGAATATTGTATACTCCATTTCCCAGGTGTATTACTTTTTCTTCCATTCCAATATCTGACGTCATCCGAATAAATAAAGAACCTCCCGGATTTAACACCCTCACCATTTCTCTCAACATAGTATGAAATTCAGAAATTTTAGTAGCAAAATGTAAAACGGCGCTGCTAATTATGTGGTCAAAGAAGTTGTTTGCAAAAGGCAACTTTTCAACCAAAGAAATTTGAAATCTATCTGCAGCCAGGGAGGCATAAGTAACTTTTAGTTCTTCAATTGCCTCTGGGTTTTGATCGACGCCATATATATTCATGTTTTCTTTTAGAAACCAATACATATTTCGGCCTGATCCACAACCGGCATCCAATATTTTATCCCCGGATTTGTAACGTCCTTTTATAATTTGATCAAGAAGGTAGATATCGGTATTACCAGCCAATTTTTGCAGCGAATTAAAATTCATGTCTTGAAAATAAGGATTTCATTTTGGAGAGGGGAGTAATGTTTTTGGAGGGCGATGGCTGTTCAACGCACATCCTTTGCAGGTTGATATGGGCAATAACTAAGTGGAAAAAATTCAAGAACTAATCCTTACAACAAAATGTAACGCTTGTTTCAATCTAAATTCATTTTATAAATTGCTCACTCACTCTTAATTCTTTACTTCCGGCTTCATATTTATAAAATCCCTCTCCACTCTTGATTCCCAGTTTTCCTGCCATTACCATGTTCACCAACAGGGGGCAGGGTGCATATTTAGGATTGCCAAAACCATCATGTAATACTTTTAGAATGGAATGGCAAACATCAAGTCCTATAAAATCTGCCAACTGAAGTGGACCCATGGGATGAGCCATACCCAGTTTCATCACGGTATCTATTTCCTCAACGCCCGCTACCCCTTCGAATAAGCTGAATATAGCTTCGTTAATCATCGGCATCAGGATACGATTTGCTATAAAGCCGGGATAATCATTTACAACACACGGCACTTTTCCTAATTGCAGGCTTAATTCTACTATGGCATCAGTCACTTCCTTTTTTGTGCCATAACCATTTATGACCTCCACCAATTTCATTACAGGTACAGGATTCATAAAATGCATGCCAATAACCCGGCCGGACCGCCCAGTGGCTGAGGCAATTTTAGTGATTGAAATGGAGGAGGTATTACTGGCGAGGATAGCTTCTTTAGGCGCAAGCTTATCAATTTCCTCAAAGATCTGCAACTTCAATTCAATATTTTCAGAGGCAGCTTCAATTACCAATTGGGCACTTCGCACTCCCTCACTTATTTCAGAACAGATGTTGATATTTGCAAGAGCCGCCTTTTTATCTGCTTCCGTCACTATTCCCTTTGCTATCTGGCGGTCAAAATTTTTGCCGATGCTGGCCACGGCTTTATCCAATTGTGTTAAAGAAATATCTACTATAGTAACTTTAAAACCATTTTGCGCAAAAACATGTGCAATACCATTGCCCATTGTGCCGGCACCAATAACTGCAATTGTCTGAATCATGTTTTCTGGATTTTTGAAATTAAAGTAATCAAGAACTTGCAAGATAAGTAATGTATAAGCTTTGTTTTGATCAGCATCTCTCTGTTCAAAAAAATGACTGAAGAGATCAAATAGTTGACCAGCGGGAAACTAATATTGAAAAACAAAGATTACAGTCCCGGCCATAAAAATGTTAAGTAGCTGTACGGGATTTTATTTATTTTTAAAATCGCCTCGTTTCCAGGCCTGGATGAAGTCAGCCCATGCTGCAGGATTAAAGATATTCATGGGTGGTGTTTGACCCTGGTAAGTAGCCCTGTTGGCGATTTTATTAAATTGTATCCTCGTCGCTTCTCCTCCATCGCCGGGTACCGTTTTCATTAATACTCTCCGTTTGGCTGCGCTTGTATTTTGCCTCGCAATTTCAATGTCATCATCTGAAATTTTAGTATTTACAAAATCGCGGGCAAATTGTTCCGGTGTTGGGCGAGATTTAATAATGGTTGCAGGTAAATAAACTGTATCCTGCACCATCAGCTGAATTACACTAAATTGATTGCCCTCAAGGCTACGGGGAATATCAATAAGTTTGGGTTTATAACTAACATGAGAAAATTCTACCTGGTCACCTTTGAGCACCACGATGGAAAAAACTCCCTGGTCGTTGGTAATTGTCCCCCTGTTCTGACCCTTTATTACTACACTGACGGCCGGAATACCAACAAGACTATCGGCTGTCATAATAACGCCATATAATTGTACCACAGAATCACGTGCAGATTCAAACTGCGCATGAGCAGTAAAAGGAAATATAAAGGCCGCAATAAGCAGGTATTTCAAAATTTTCTTCACGTGCTCAAAAATAAGTACAAGTTGTTTAATTCACCCAACAAAATAGGCATGACTATGTTTAACTTTGTTGATTATTATTTTTTTAACAAGGATTTTGGTGATCACCACAAAAAATTATTATGGTGATCATTATTATAATCGGAAAATTAAATAGAAGCTGAATTATGACGAAGGAAAATGTGCTGCAGGCATTAAGTACCGTACAGGAACCGGATCTTGGAAAAGATTTGGTTACCCTGAATATGGTTAAGGATATTGTGATAGAAAAATATTATGTGTCTTTTACTGTGGTGCTGACTACGCCGGCTTGTCCTTTGAAGGATATGATTAAGAATGCCTGTATTCATGCAATTAAAGCCCAGGTTAACAAAGAAGCTATAGTAAAGGTGAATTTTACTTCGGATACTACCAGTAAACGATCTGATAGTAAGGCCATTTTGCCCCAGGTGAAAAATGTTATCGCTATTGTGAGCGGTAAAGGAGGCGTGGGAAAAAGCACCGTTGCAGCTAACCTTGCCTTGGCCATATCGCAGAGTGGGGCAAAAGTGGGTTTGATGGATGCGGATATATATGGACCCAGTGTCCCCATAATGTTTGGAGTAAGAGGGGAGAGGCCAATGATGAAAGAAATTGATGGGAAAGGAATGATAGAACCCCTGGAAAAATATGGAATTAAATTGATGAGTATCGGATTGCTGGTTGATGAGAAAAGTGCCGTTGTGTGGAGAGGGCCCATGGCAAGCAGTGCCATCAAACAATTTGTTTCCGATGTGCACTGGGGTGAATTGGATTACCTGGTAATTGATATGCCGCCCGGTACCGGCGATATTCATTTAACGCTGATGCAAACAGTACCGGTAACGGGTGCCGTGATAGTTACTACACCCCAGGACGTTGCGTTGGCGGATGCAAAAAAAGGGGTGGCTATGTTTGGGCAGGCGCAGTTAAATGTGCCTATTATCGGGCTGGTAGAAAACATGAGTTATTTCACTCCTGCCGAATTACCCGACAATAAATATTTCATATTTGGTAAAGATGGTGGAAAACGGTTGGCAGATGAATATGATCTTCCATTCCTTGGACAAATACCTTTGGTGCAAAGTATACGAGAAGGAGGTGACAAAGGAATGCCAGTGATGGGTAGCAGCGATGAGATAACCAAAAAAGCATTTGAAGATTTTGCTGCCCTTGTTGTAAGAAGTGTAGCCATGCGGAACGCAGACATTTCCTCTGAGAAAACGGCGGAAGTTGTTTCTTAACGAATTCGTCTATATTCTGGCATCAATTCAATCCTTATGAAAAAATCAAATTTCCTGATATTATCACTTTTTGTTGCCCTTGTCTTTGGGGCGTGTACTAATCACCATCATACATACAAAACGAAAGGTATACCTCCGGGTCATGCCAAAAAAATGAATGGAAGTAAATCAGCCAAACATTATACTCCGTCACATAAAAGTAAACATAAGCATCGCTGATTTTTTATTGCTCCAGCCTGTTAACAAATATTAACAAAATCAAGTTTCCTTTGGTTGTGGCTTGGCTATTCATTTTTCCCGATTCATTTCTAAGAATTGATGTAAGTTTCATGCGTAGCTTCAAAACCGAAAATTGTAAATTTGCCCCATGTATGATCTTCCTTATTTTAAAGAAAAGGATCCGGGGACAATTTTAGATTTTATTCATAAGAACCCGTTTGCTTTTTTAGCCGGATGCAATGAAGATGGAAAGCCTGTTGCCACGCAAGTCCCTGTGTTTATTGATGAGCGGGAAGGCAGACTTATTCTTTCCGGCCATATTATGAAGAACACAGATCACTACAAGGCATTTTTATATAATTCAAATGTGCTGGCAGTATTCAGCGGGGCTCACACCTACGTCAGTGCCAGCTGGTATGCGGATAAAAAACAAGCATCTACCTGGAATTATATGAGTGTACATGCAAAAGGCTTACTGAAATTCCGGGATGAAAAATTTCTTTTCGAGGTCTTGAAAAGGACAACCAATCATTTTGAAAATAATCCCGGATCAGGATCTAATTTTGAAGACCTGTCGTTGGAATATGTAGAGCGAATGGCCAAAGCCATTATTGGATTTGAAGTAGAAGTGCTGGAAATTGATAATGTTTTCAAGTTGAGCCAGAACCGGGATGAAAAAAGTTATCATAACATCATTCAGAAATTAGATGCAGAAGGAGAGGAAGGAAAGCGCATCGCCACGGAAATGAAAGAACGGGCTTCTCATTTATTTAAAGAAGACAATCTTTCCGAAAACAGTAATCTTGTATCATGAAAAAATTATTGTCATTTTTAGTTTTAATTATAGAAATGTCATGTTCATCCCCCAAAAAATTACCTGACCAACCTACTGCTGATAAGGATATGAAAAGTATACCTGCTCTGGATGTTCAGGGTCATCGGGGCAGCAGGGGTCTTATGCCGGAGAATACAATTCCCGCCATGAAATTGGCACTGGACATGGGAGTTACTACCCTGGAAATGGATATTGTTTTCACAAAAGATAACCAGGCCGTACTTTCTCATGAGCCATTTTTTAATCATGAAATTTCTACAAAGCCAGACGGATCTCCTGTAAGTGAAGTAGAGGAGACAACGCTGAACATTTACAAAATGAATTATGAGGATGTAAAAAAATACGATGTGGGCCTTAAGCCACATCCCCGGTTTCCACGTCAGCAAAAAATGCCGGTTTATAAACCTTTGCTAAAGGATTTGATTGATAGTGTGCAACTATATATGTCCACGTCCAAAAGACCTATGCCCTATTATAATATAGAAACCAAATCCCAGCCATCTACAGATAATACTTTTCACCCCGCACCTGCAGAGTTTGTGGAGCAATTAATGAAAGTAATATTTGAAAAGAAAATCGAAGACCGTGTTATCATCCAGTCTTTTGATTTCAGAACCTTACAATACCTGCACATACAATATCCTGGTATCAAAACGGCTATGCTAATCGAAGATTTTGATGAAAGAGGATTGAAGGACCAATTAAAGTCATTAGGATTTATTCCTACTATTTATAGTCCGGAATTTAAATTGGTCACGGGAGATTTAGTCAAAAAATGTCATGAACAAAATATAAAAATAATTCCCTGGACCGTAAATGACAGATCAACAATTGACCGCCTTGTAGCAATGGGCGTTGATGGAATTATAACGGATTATCCGGATCTGTTCCATAAAAATCATTGAGCAGGAGCTTACCTGGCCGGTTTTAATTGGACGCCAAGCCAGTCTTCCGCATTTTTGTACAAAAGTTTTTTTTCAACCTTCTTGCTCATTTTCATTTTTTCAATCATTTTTCCCGGGTGATGTTCTCCTAATGGAAATGGATAATCACTACCGAGGCAGATGGCATTCTCACCCATCGTTTCTATCAAAAAATTCAAAGCGTTTTTATCGTGGACTAAACTATCCACCCAAAATTTGCCCACATATTCACGGGGATTGATCACATTGTCAACAGCTACCAGGTCGGGGCGAACTTCAAAGCCGTGTTCAATCCGGCCGATGGTAAATGGGAATGATCCTCCACCATGGGCAAATGCAATTCTAAGCTTGGGAAATTTTTGGAATACGCCACCAAATATTAATGAGCAAATAGCTCTTGCAGTTTCGGCGGGCATGCCCACCAGCCATGGCAACCAATATTTTTGCATCTGGTTTTCTCCCATCATTTCCCATGGATGAATGAACAGAGCACATCCCAATTCTTCTGCTGCCTGGTAAAAAGGAAAATATTTTTCTTCAGACAAATTTTCTCCATTGATATTGCTTCCTATTTCAAGCCCGGGGAAGTTTAACTTTTTTACGCATCGCTCCATTTCCCGGATGGCTAAATCAACTTCCTGCAGAGGCACCGTACCCAAGCCCACAAACCTGTCCGGGTTTTTACCTACCGTTTCTGCAATATGATCGTTAAAAAATTCAGATGTTTCCAACCCGTCCCTGGGGTTTGCCCAATAATTAAATAATACGGGAATAGTTGACAGAACCTGCATAGTTACTTCTGTATCATCCATCTCTTTGATACGAATATCTTCCTTAAAACAATTTTGCTCCACTATTCTAAAAAACTTTTCACCTCTGATCATGCAGGCATCGCAATTGCGATGTTCCAGATGAATAAAATCGCCATACCCGAATTTCTCTGTCCAATGGGGCATATGCTCAGGCATAATATGGGTATGGATATCAATTTTCATTTTTGTTTGTGATGGTTCAGAGAATTAAAAAGGAAAAAAGTTTCAGGCTCCTTTCTGGGGCAAGGGCTTTTCCATAATTGTTCCGCATTTTGAACAAGTACGCAGATCACTATTTCCCCAGAATTTATCCATAACTGGAGGCAATTGTTTTACAATATCTTTTACAAACAAACTGTCTTCGTGCAATAAATTGCCACAGTTTTCACAATACCACATAAATGCATCTTTCTCTTCTTCTTCATTTTCTCTCATTTTTTCTATAACCAATCCAACTGTATCGGGTCCGCGTTGTGGGGAATGTGGTGTTTTTGGCGGTAATAAAAAAATGTCTCCTTCATTGATGGGAATGGACCTGGGTTTTCCGTCGTCGATAATTTTTAGAATAATATTCCCTTCCACCTGATAGTATAATTCCTCACTTTCATTATAGTGGTAATCTTTCCTGGCATTAGGTCCGCCTACCACCATGACAATAAAATTTTCTGCATCTTTATATATACACTGATTCCCTACCGGGGGTTTTAATAAGCTCCGGTTCTCATCTATCCATTTTTTTAAGTTGAAAGGAGTAGGTATAGCCATACTGGTATGAGTTTAACGGTTAATAATTGTCATTTTTATAAAGGACGTCATTATGTTCAGAACAATATCCGGAATGCCAGATCCTTCAATGAGGGCGCCGAAAAATTACAACTTTTTACCGTAGGTTTGATAATATGAATTTATCGCTTGAAGGGAAGAATGCGGTCATTTGCGGAAGCACACAAGGCATTGGATTAGCCATTGCTGAGGAATTGGCCCTATTGGGAGCCAATTGCACCCTGATGGCACGAAATAAAAAATCGTTGGAGGAGGCGGTTCAAAAACTTGATATTGCCTTACGACAACAACATAACCTGCTGGTTGCTGATTTTAATAATCCGGAAGAAGTAAGAAAAACAATAGAAGAGCATGTTTCCCAACATCCCGTTCATATATTAATCAATAACACAGGCGGTCCCCCTTCAGGAGCGATAACAGATGCTACTGAAGAAGAATTTCTGAATGCCTTTAACCAGCACCTGGTCTGTAATCATATATTAACGAAAGCTGCAATTCCGACAATGAAAAAAGATGGGTATGGACGTATTATAAACATCATATCAACATCAGTGAAAATCCCATTAAAAAACCTGGGCGTTTCCAATACAGTTCGGGGTGCGGTAGCTGGCTGGGCAAAAACAATGGCGAATGAATTAGGTGAATTTAATATTACTGTAAACAATGTGTTGCCGGGTTTTACAAATACTCAACGTCTTTCTACCCTTATTGGTAACATTGCCAAGAAGGGAAATGTATTAGCAGAGGTTGTGACGGGTAATATGACAAATGAAGTGCCGATGAAAAGATTTGCTGAACCATCAGAAATTGCATCCGTTGCTGTTTTCCTGGCCACACCTGCGGCTTCATATGTTAATGGGGTCAGCATTCCGGTTGATGGCGGAAGAACGGGTTCTATTTAGTACTTGTCAACATACTAACCCTATACTATGAAGCAAATATTCCCTTTTTAATCTTTGAAAATGGATTTAAGAATACCAGCATATTTGCAGAATTATATTGGTGGAACATTTCATGCTCCCCTGTCTGGTAATTATGGTGAAAATATAAATCCCGCCACTGGTGAAACAATATGCCAGATACCCGAAAGCAATGAACGGGATGTGAATGAAGCTGTCAATGCAGCCCGCATGGCGTTTAAGGTTTGGAAGCAAGTATCAGCGGAAGAACGTTTTCGGGTAATGAATAGAATTGCAGAACTTATTGATGAAAACCTGGATGCCCTATCATTGGCTGAAACAACAGATAACGGAAAGCCACTGTGGTTAAGTAAAAAAACTGATATACCCCGGGCATCGGCCAACTTTCGATTTTTTGCAACCGGGATTATGCATTTTGCCTCCGACAGTCATAATGTAGAAGAAAAGGCTATAAATTATACATTGCGGCAACCTGTTGGTATAGTGGCCTGTATTTCGCCGTGGAATTTACCGCTATATTTATTTACCTGGAAAATAGCGCCGGCGATAGCCGCAGGAAATTGTGTTGTTGCAAAACCTTCTGAGATTACGCCGGTTACTGCTTACCTGCTTGCCTTGATCTGCCAGGAAGCCGGCTTACCAGGAGGAGTGCTTAATATTATACATGGAACAGGAGCAGTAACCGGGGAAGCAATTATCAGGCATCCTGAAATAGAAGCCATTTCTTTCACAGGCAGTACAAGAGCCGGTGAACGAATTGCATCGGTAGCAGCCCCTATGTTCAAAAAGCTTTCCCTGGAAATGGGCGGCAAAAACCCAAACATCATTTTTGCTGATTGCGACTGGGGAAAAATGATGAGTACAACCATCGAATCATCATTTAGTAACCAGGGACAAATATGTTTATGTGGTAGCCGGATACTGATTGAAGAATCTGTTTTTGAAAAATTCAAATCGGAGTTTGTAGAAAAAACAAAGGCTTTACTTGTTGGTGATCCGCTTGATGAAAAAAACAAACAGGGAGCGATTGTTAGTAAAGTTCATTTTGAAAAAATTCTTCGTTGTATTGATACAGCCAGGCAGGAAGGCGGTAAAATATTGTACGGAGGGCATATGATGAAATTGGAAGGAAGGTGTGAAAATGGATTTTTTATAATGCCAACCATTATTGAAGGCCTGGGACCAGAATGTGAAACCAACCAGCAGGAAATATTCGGCCCTGTTGTTACATTACAATCTTTCAGCAATGAAGCATTGGCCCTGGAACTGGCCAATGCTAGCCGTTATGGATTAGCTGCAACTATTTGGACACGGGATATTTCAAGGGCAAACCGGTTAGCTGCTAAAGTGGAATCAGGTATCATCTGGATCAATTGCTGGTTACTCCGGGATCTAAGAACACCATTTGGTGGTATGAAGAATAGTGGAATAGGCCGGGAGGGAGGATGGGAGGCCTTACGGTTTTTTACTGAAGCCAAAAATGTTTGTATACAGATATAAATTACAATGACTGATATTATCATTACTGAAAATGCAGCGGTGCCATTGGGTGCCTATCCCCATGCAAGACGAGTGGGAGATTTATTGTTTCTTTCTGGCATTGGCCCCAGGAGCCCTAAAGACAATTCAATTCCCGGATTAGAACTTGACGAGAATGGGAACATTGTAAAATATGATGTAGAAGCTGAATGCCATGCTGTTTTTGCCAACGTAAAAGCTGTACTGCTGGCCAGCGGAAGTAGCTGGGAAAAAATAGTGGATGTTACCGTGTTTCTTACTAATATGAAAACTGATTTCACTACTTACAATAAGATCTATGGTGAATATTTTAAAGAGGTGCAAGCTTGCCGAACTACAGTGGAGGTAAAAAGTTTACCTGCACCCATTGCCATCGAATTAAAGGTGATTGCCACAATAGATTAAGGCTTGTTATTTGAATTTTATTTATTACTAAGCAGAACTAAGGGAATGAATGCGATAAATATGGAATATGAAAACACCTTGCCTTTTGCACTGGGGGCAGATAAATCGGATCCTTTACGAAACTTCAGGGAGAAATTTTTTATTCCCCGGATTAATGGGAGAGAGGCGATATATCTTACTGGCAATTCACTAGGCCTTCAACCCAAAACAGTGAAAGATTACGTATGCCAGGAACTGGATGATTGGGCCCGCCTGGGCGTAGAAGGGCATTTTCATGCAAACAATCCCTGGCTTACTTATCATGAAATTTTTCCAAAACAATTGTCGGCTATTATCGGGTGCAGAGAAGAGGAAGTAGTTGTAATGAACCAGCTTACAGTAAATCTTCATTTGCTGATGGTAAGTTTTTATCAACCCGATAAGCGGCGATATAAAATTATATGCGAGGGAAAAGCTTTTCCCTCGGACCAGTATGCTTTTGAATCACATGTTCGGTTTCATGGGTTTGATCCGGACGATGCAATAATTGAAATAAATCCACGGGATGGAGAACATACCCTAAGAACGGAAGATATTCTTGACATTATTCATGCACATAAAGATGACGCCGCTCTTGTTTTATTGGGCGGCGTTAATTATTATACCGGGCAACTTTTTGACATGGAAGCCATCACAAAAGCTGCCCATGCCATCGGTGTATATGCAGGTTTTGACCTGGCGCATGCCGTTGGCAATGTAGAATTAAAAATGCACGATTGGAATGTGGATTTTGCAACCTGGTGTACATATAAATATTTAAACTCAGGGCCGGGTGCTGTATCAGGTATTTATATTCACGAGCACCATGTAAAAAATAAAAACATTCCGCGGTTTGGTGGTTGGTGGGGACATAACAAGGCTGAAAGATTTAAAATGGAAAAAGGATTTGACCCAATTCCTACCGCTGAAGGCTGGCAACTGAGTAATGCCCCGGTATTGAGTATGGCCGCTCATAAGGCTTCATTGGATATTTTTGAAGAAGCCGGTTTCAATAATCTTCTTCTAAAATCACGATCACTATCGGGGTATTTACATTATATACTGAATGAAATAAACAGTAAACAAAAAGAAAAGCTAATTGAAATTATTACCCCTGCTGACCCTGCCGCACGAGGTTGCCAGGTTTCTATGCTGATGCATAGGAATGGTAAGGAAATATTTAAGGAATTAAGCAGGCAGGGCGTAATATCAGATTGGAGAGAGCCCAATGTGATCCGCGTGGCTCCCGTGCCTTTGTATAATACGTTTGAAGATGTGTGGCGAACAGGTAACATGATAGAAACTATTTTAAGTTAAGAAGGTTAAATAACTTGTTGCTTTTACAACTCAATATCCGGTAAATGAAAGAAAAAAATATAACAATAGTTGGCGCCGGCCTGGTGGGATCACTACTCTCTATTTATTTATCACAGAGGGGTTACAAGATTCGCATTTATGAAAAGAGAAGCGATATGCGGAAAGAGAAGATGAGCGCAGGCCGTTCTATTAACCTGGCCTTAAGCGACCGCGGATTGCTGGCATTGGAAAAAGTAGGATTGGCCGAAGAAATAAAAGCGATAGCCATACCCATGACCGGGCGTTATATTCATAACCAGGATGGTAGTACCAGCTTTCAACCCTATGGAAGGGAAGGGCAATATATCAATTCAGTCTCCCGGGCTACACTCAACATGAAGTTGATGGATTTTGCAGAAAAGCAGGGCATAGAAATTATCTTTAATCATCAATGCGAGAAAATTGACTGGACAAAAAATCAAATATCATTCAGCAATGGCAGTAAGCCGGAAATCATTACCCGGGAATTTGATCTTCTTTTTGGGGCAGATGGCGCATTTTCCGAAGTGAGGTTGCAACATCAACTGCAACATAATAAGTTTGACTACCACCAGTATTATATTAATTGCGGATACAAGGAATTAACGATCCCTCCCAATGCTGACGGAGAATTTGCCATGAAAACAAATGCTCTCCATATCTGGCCGCGGAAGGAGTACATGCTCATTGCGTTGCCAAATCTTGACAAGACTTTTACCTGCACTTTATTCCTGCCTTTTGACAGCTCTGCTTCCTTGTCTGCATTAACTAGCGAAGAAAAAGTGAAAGAATTTTTTGAAGGAACATTTCCAGATGCTGCGGCTATTATGCCTGATTATATAAATGAATTTTTAAAAAATCCCACATCCTCATTGGTTACTATAAAATGTTATCCCTGGGTAAGAGAAGATAAATTTTCATTGATTGGTGATGCAGCCCATGCTATAGTGCCTTTCTATGGGCAAGGCATGAATTGTGGATTTGAGGACTGCCGCATTCTGGACGAATTAGCCACCGAATATGACGATGAGTGGGAAACTGTGCTTGAAAAATTTCAATCGGAACGAAAGCCAGATGCAGATGCCATTGCCGACCTGGCCATTGGCAATTTTACAGAAATGAGAGAACGCACCGCTGATCCTAAGTTTTTATTGCAAAAGAAAATTGAAGCCTGGCTGCATGAAAAACATCCTAAAAAATGGATCCCTGCCTATTCACAAGTAACTTTTCATCCGAACATTCATTTCAAAGACGCCTTTCGCAATGCGATGAGGCAGGAAGCAATCATGCGGCAGGTAATGACGATACAGAATATTGAAGAGAAATGGCGAAGCGAAGAAGTGGAAAACCTGATAATGAGTAAACTCTAAATAATTACCTTCGCGGCCATGACACGCCAGCAACTCATTGAGCAAATATTTTTAAAACAATCCTATCTCTGTGTTGGTTTAGATACCGACATTACTAAAATACCTAAACAT
>JBGTNK010000295.1:0-12722 GCA_041743125.1 Chitinophagaceae bacterium | reverse complement strand
CTAAAAGAAAAATGGTTTCGGCCTTCTGATATTGCGATCGGTACAGATGGAGCTATTTATATTGCTGATTGGTATGATCCTGTGGTTGGTGGTCATCAAACCAGGGACAGTGTTGGCTATGGCAGAATATACCGCATTGCTCCAAAGAATAAAAAGCTTGTCAATCCAAAAATAGATCTGGCAACCGTGGAAGGACAATTAAATGCACTCCGGAGTCCGGCTGTCAATGTTCGCAACCTGGCTTTTGAAAAATTGAAACAACAAGGGGCTCCTGCATTGGCACAGGTGAAAACTTTATTGCAGGATGAAAATCCTTTTATACAGGCAAGGTCTGTATGGCTGTTATCGCAAATGGGAGAAGAAGGGAAAAAAATAGTTGAAAATTTAATTACTGCTCCGGATGAAAAGATACGTATTACCGTCTTTCGGGCCTTGCGCCAGCTGGCAGGCGATATTTTACCCTATGCCAAAATATTATCAGAGGATACTTCTTCTTTTGTTCGCAGGGAAGTAGCTATTGCATTACGGGATACTGCCTTTGCAAAGAAAAAAGAAATCATGCTATCGCTTGCCGCCCGTTATGATGGAAATGACCGCTGGTACCTTGAAACACTCGGAACGGCTATGGATGCAGATGCAGCTTTATGGTACAATGAATTAAAAATATTATTCACCGAAAAAAAGAATGCGGGACATGATAGCTGGAAAAAACAAATGAGTGATTTTGCGTGGCGCCTGCATCCGGTAAATGCGATAAATGACATAGCTGAAAGGGCAATGGATACTTTATTACCTGCTGCTGAAAGAAATAAAATGATCACGGCCCTGGCATTTATCAATGATAAAAAGGCTGCCGGATATATGCTTGCCGCTGCTAAATCAAATAAGCCGGATATAAAAGAGCAGGCATTGTATTGGCTTTCCTTCCGTCAAAGTAATGATTGGTTTCATTTGCTTGATTGGTCAAAGATCGACCTGAATACGGCTTATGAAAGAAAACTAGCCGCTATGAAAGTAAAAAAGCAAATCATACTGGACGAACGGCAGTCGCAGGATGAACGAAAGTGGCGTACGATTGAAATGGCAAAGGACTCGCTGGGCGGACAATTACTGATCGGCCTGTTATCCGAAAAAAAATTGCCTGCTTTCCTGTTACCGGTTATACAGGAACATATTTTCAATAACCCTGATATAGCCATTCGGGTGCAGGCAGGCAACTATTTCGCAAGTGAGGTTAACAACAAAATATTTTCAATGGATGCAATAACCCGCATAACAGGAAATGCGGTGGAAGGAAGGCCGGCATTTACAAAAAATTGCAGTGCCTGCCATCGGATGGGCAAAACGGGAAATGATATTGGTCCCGATCTTACTTACATTGGAAAAAAATTAGGCAAAACGGAATTGCTTGATGCCATTATTAATCCAAACGCCGCCATTGTATTTGGCTATGAGCCCTGGTTGCTGAATACGAAAAATGGAGAATCTGCTTTTGGATTTCTTTTGTCTGAGAATAAGGACAATGTGGTTGTAAAAGATATTGCGGGGAAAAAACATGTTATTGCCCAATCAACGATAAGCACAAAAAAGAAACTGGAAAAAACCCTGATGCCAGATGCATCTGCCATGAATTTATCAGAAAAAAACCTGGCAGATATCACTGCTTTTTTATTATCGGTACAGGAATAAGAACTTACTAAACTAAATTTGTGCTATTATGCCTGTATGCATTAAAATATTTGGCCAGCTTACCGAGATTCTTGAAAGCAACGAGTTGATTCTATCGGGTGTTGCTGATACAAATGCTCTGGTGAGCGAATTAAATAAAAATTATCCTGCCCTGGCCGGAGCCAAATATATTATGGCTGTAAACAAACAAACCATTTCAGCCAATACAGAATTAAATGAAGACAGCATTGTTGCCCTGTTACCTCCTTTTTCCGGTGGATAAAAAATGGAAAATAAAATTTCATATGAAAGATACCAGCGTCAAATTATTCTAAGTGAATTTGGCGAAGCGGGACAGGAAAAATTGTTTCATGCAAAAGTATTGGTTGTTGGTGCCGGTGGCCTTGGCTGCCCGGTGCTTCAATACCTTGCTGCCGCCGGTGTGGGTACTATAGGAATCGTGGATGATGATACAGTAGCTCTTTCTAATCTTCACCGTCAACCATTATATACTGTCCTTGATATCGGCGAATCAAAGGCGGAACGGGCAGCTCATGTTTTAAAGCAAATGAATCCTGAAATTAATATCACAGCTTATCATCAGCGACTCACTGTTGATAATGCCCTGGAGATTATCCGGTCATTTGATATTGCTGTGGACGGCACGGATAATTTTTCAACCCGTTACCTGATCAATGATGCCTGTGTGTTATTAAAAAAACCATTGGTGTACGGAGCCATTTCACAGTTTGAAGGGCAGCTGACGATATTTCATCCGCTGCCAAATAAAGAAAATAGATCTGGCGTCAATTACCGCGATTTATTTCCAACTCCTCCAAAAGAAGATGAAGTGCTTAATTGTGCAGAAGCCGGCGTATTAGGTGTGTTGCCCGGAATAATTGGAACCATGATGGCCAATGAAACGATCAAATTGATCACGGGAATCGGGGAACCATTGATCAACCGGCTTTTAACTTATAATGCTTTAAATAACCAGGTTTACGAATTGGAACTTGCCGCCAGGGAAGCAACACAGACACTGATACCGGCAAATGAAAACGAGTTTAAACAAATGAACTATGAGTGGCTCTGTGCTTCATCACCATCTATGATGGAAATTGATCCGGATGCATTTGATGATCTATGGAGAAAAAAAGCAATTAATATCATTGATGTGAGAGAGCCTCATGAATTACCGGCTATACATGAATTTGATCACCTGAAAATTCCATTACAACAATTAGGGAAATCAATACCGGATCTGAATTCGGATACCATCGTTGTTTTTTGTCAGTCCGGCAACCGGAGCAAACAGGCTGCTACTCTTCTATCCGGTATCTTTGGAACCGATAAAAAAATTTACAGCCTGAAAGGTGGTATCATCAATTGGAAAAAACAACAACCTGTTCAACCAACATGAAAGAAAGAAAACCAAAAAATATTTTTATACAGGGCCCCGTTGCAGCTTCTTTTATTGCAGAGAGCATTCAAAAACACAGCACGCAAACAGGAATTGGCGGACACAGTATTTTTCTTGGCCAGGTAAGGGCCGACGAGATAAACAAAAAAAAAGTGGCTGCTATTGAGTACACAACCTATGAAGAAATGGCGCTGGAAAAAATGCATGCCATCAGGGAAGATATTTTTTTAAAATATGAATTAACCTGCATGCATGTTTATCACTCACTGGGAACCGTAGCTACAGGAGAAATATCGCTTTTTGTCTTTACTTCTTCAGCTCATCGGAAAGCGGCCATTAATGCCTGCGAAGAAACAGTGGAAAGAATAAAGGCAGAACTGCCGGTATGGGGAAAGGAATTATTTGAAGACGAAACCTATCAATGGAAAGAAAACAAATAATAACAACATCTTTTGCTTTGCCCATTACTTTGTATTAATCAATCCTACTATTTAAATAAGCATCGGGAGTATTAGATCTATGGTTAACATCACAAACAAAACGAGTTCACTCCGGCAGGCCATCGCTTCTGCTATCATTACAGTATCCAGGCAAGAAACCATGGAGGCCGTTAAAAATAAACAGGTTCCCAAGGGAGATGTTTTTGAATTTTCAAGAGCTGCCGGGTTATTGGCTATAAAAAAAACGAGCGACGTCATTCCGGATTGCCATCCCCTTCCGGTTGAGTATGCCGCTATTAAACATGAATTGGATGAATTAAGGATCATCATCACTGTAGAAGTTCATACTATTTATAAAACTGGTGTGGAAGTGGAAGCCATGCATGGCGCCGCTATTACTGCATTAACGATATATGACATGCTAAAGCCTCTGGATAAAGGAGTGGAAATATCAACCATCCGTTTAGAAAGCAAAAAAGGCGGTAAAACTGATTTCCGTGATCAGCTACCAGGTCAATTAAGAACCGCTGTCATTGTTTGTTCGGATGGTGTTTTTCACAAAAAAAAGCAGGACAGCAGTGGAAAAAAGATCATTGAAAAATTGACGAAACAAAATTTAACCGCAGAAACGTATGAGATCATTCCTGATGAATTTGATCTGATACAGGCAAAAGTAAAATGGCTGAGCGATGAAGGCTTTAACCTGGTTCTGGTGACCGGTGGCACAGGTCTTTCTCCAAGAGATGTAACGCCTGAAGCCATAAAGCCTTTGCTAAACAGGGAAATTCCCGGCATTATGGAGGCGGCAAGAAACTATGGACAGCAAAGAACTCCATATGCTATGCTTTCAAGAGGTATTGCAGGATTTATAAAAAATACCCTGGTTATTACATTACCTGGCTCTACTCGCGGCGTAGAAGAATCAATGGATGCCTTGTTTCCTTACTTGCTGCATGTGTTCAGGGTGGCAGAAGGAATGAGGCATGATTAGAAAATTTTTGACTGATTAATGCCTCAATGTAATGGGCTCATAAATTTGAATTCACTAAATAAAAAATTAATATAATCCAAGAAGAACCTGCGTCAAATTATGGTGAATCCCGGCCTCGAAAAAATGACGTTAAGAAAATTGCGTAGTAAACCGTTAAGAAGCCGGTCCCGCCTATTGCGGGATTTGAGCCAGCAGTGACTTGGATATTAGGATATTTAGCGGCGAGTTCGCCGGGTTTAGGTTTATAAAGTAATTTTTAGTCATTTTTTCTCCCGCCATAGGCGGGATTGACTTTTTTGTTAATCCAGAGCGCAGCGAAGGATTGCTTCAAGGCGAAAAAGTAAAAAGTCAGTATTGTATTAAAGTTGTAATTAATCACGACACACATTTTTTCACTTTCACAATAACCAATTTCGAAGTAGGTGTATTACTTTTTTCAGCTACGCTGCCAATAGGCACCAACACATTTGTTTCGGGAAAATAAGTAGCCGTGCAGGTTTCAGGAATGGGATAAGGAATTACGATAAATTTTCTCGCCACTCTTTCTACTCCTTCATAATGGTTATAAATATCCACCACATCTCCTTTTTGCAAACCTCTTTTGTTCATGTCTGCCTGGTTCATAAAAATAATTCTGCGTTCATTATAAATACCGCGGTAGCGATCATTAAGCCCATAGATAGTGGTGTTGAACTGGTCGTGGCTGCGGATCGTCATCATCATCAACTCATCAGCGGCAAGAGATATGATAGTTTGTTGTGAGATGCTAAACTTTGCTTTCTTATTATCCGTATCAAAACTTCCTTCCCGGTTACAATTGGGCAAATAAAAACCACCGGGTATTCTTACCCGTTCATTATATTTTTCAAAACCAGGAATTGTTCTCTCAATATCATTTCTTATATGATCATAATGCTGCAAATATTTATCCCAGTCTATTTTGCTTTTTTTAAGTGTGGCTTTGGCCAGCCTGCAAACAATGGCGGGTTCACTAAGGAGCTGTGGCGATACTAGTTTTAAAACTCCTTTGGACGATTGCACCACACTCATTGAATTTTCGCAGGACACAAATTGTTCTTCCCCGTTTATGACATCCCGGTCGCTTCTTCCCAGGCAGGGAAGTATAATAGCTTCCTCACCATGTATCAAATGACTTCGGTTTAGCTTGGTGGAAACATGAACGGTCATTTTGCATTTTCTTAATGCTTCAGCTGTATATTTTGTATCCGGCGTTGCAGACAGAAAATTGCCTCCCATAGCAAAAAACAATTTTGCTTTTTCCTGGTGCATGGCTTTTATGGATTCAACCACGTCATACCCGTTCATGGCAGGAGGCGTAAAATGAAAATTTTCCTCCAGGGAATTTAATAATTCCCTGGGAGGCTTTTCATAAATCCCCATGGTGCGGTCACCCTGCACATTGCTGTGCCCCCTAACCGGGCAAGTACCGGCCCCCGGTTTTCCAATGCTTCCTTTCAGCAATAATAAATTCACGATCTCTTTAATAGTATCTACGGCATTTTTGTGTTGTGTAAGACCCATGGCCCAGCAGGCGATGATCTTTTTTTTATCTTTTAACATGGCAACGGTTTCCTTTATTTGTGCCAGCTCAATACCACAAGCTTTGGACAGATCTGCCAGGTTTTGTTTTTGCAGATGATCTGTATACGCTTCATATCCTTCTGTTTTATCTTTTATAAAATCCAGGTCAAATACATTGCCCGGATGGGCTTGTTCTTCCTCTAATAAAAGCAGGGCAATGGCTTGAAGCAGCGCCATATCGCCATTTATTTTTACCTGCAAAAAAATATCAGTGAGTGCCGTGCTTATACCCAGCATTCCTTTTAACTGCTGCGGATTACTAAAACCCATCAACCCGGTTTCGGGTAATGGATTGATGGAAATGATAACGGCGCCATTGGCTTTTGCTTTTTGTAATGCCGTCAGCATGCGGGGATGATTGGTGCCGGGATTTTGTCCCAGTATCATGATGACCTCAGCCAGGTTAAAATCTTCCAGCTTTACGGAGCCTTTGCCAATACCTAGTGATTCACCGAGTGCCACGCCACTGCTCTCATGACACATATTGCTGCAATCAGGAAGATTGTTGGTGCCAAATTCACGAACAAATAATTGATAAAGAAAAGCCGCTTCATTGCTTGTTCTTCCCGAAGTATAAAAGATAGCTTCGTCAGGGTTTGCCAACTCGTTTAAAGCGGTAGCTATTTTTTGAAAGGCATCATTCCAGCTAACAGGCTGGTAATGCAAACTATTTTTTCGCAAATACATGGGTTGCGCTATCCGGCCTTTCCGCCCGATCTCATAATCACTTAATGCTGCTAACTCTGTAACGGAATGTCCGGCAAAAAAATCAGCTTCTAATTTTTTTGAAGTAGCTTCTTCAGCAACCGCCCGGGCCCCATTCTCGCAATATTCAGTACTGGAATTACGGTCATCATCCGGATCGGGCCAGGCACAACTCGGGCAATCAAAACCATCTTTCTGATTTAATTTTTTCAATGCCTTCCATCCACGGAAAAAACCTGCTTCTGAAAAAATATACCGAATACTTGATATTACTGCAGGCAGGCCAGCTGCTTTTTCTTTTACAGACCCGGTTTTTAACCCGGTAAAGTTCACAGGATTTTCTTCCTTCTTTTTCACCCGTTGCTTTTCGCTCATTTACATTTTTTTTAAAAAGATATTCACTCATTTAAATATTAGATGTTACACTTTAATTCTTTGCTCACCTGCATAGATATTAAATCGTTCATTCCGTAAAAAACCAATCAGCGTTATATTATATTCTCTTGCCAATGCAACGGCCAGGCTGGATGGGGCGCCCACGGCAGTGATCACTTTTATACCCGCCATGCAGGCTTTTTGTATCAACTCAAAACTGGCTCTTCCGCTTAATAATAAAATAGTATTGTTTAACGGCAATTCCTCATTTAAAAAGGCCGCACCTATCAATTTATCCAGTGCGTTGTGGCGGCCCACGTCTTCGCGGAGTTTGATAAAATTCCCTTCCATATCAAACAGGGCAGACGCATGCAATCCGCCGGTTCTTGCAAAATGGGTTTGTTCATTTTTCAATAAATCCTGCATACGGTAAAACAGACCTGCCTCTATACAAATGGTGTCCGTTTCATAATTATAAGCTGAAACCGTTTTGATGGCATCAATACTTGATTTTCCGCAAACGCCACAACTGGAACTGGTATAAAAATTTCGTTCCAGTTTTTGAAGGTTAAGACTTACATTCTCACGAAGAGCCACTATTATTTTGTTTCCTTCCAAAACATCCTGCTCAACGGATAATATTTCCTGTCTATTTTTAATGATCCCTTCAGTATATAAAAAACCTGTTGCAAGCTGCTCATCGTGTCCTGGTGTACGCATGGTAACGGACGCTACTTTTTTTACTCTGTTCTCCACCACACCTGTTATTAACTGAATTTCCAAAGGTTCTTCCACAGCAAGCCAATCATCCTGATCGTTGACCAGACTGTTTGTAAATTTTCTTATTTGTACGGGGGCAATAAAGGGATGGCTCATTTTATAAATTGAATGTATCAACGAAAAATCTATCGGAAATAAATATGAATTTAAAGTTACCGATAATCTGGTTGAATGTTTATACGTAAGAAATAGAGTATAACAGTCAATGTTTGATTATAAAAGTAAGCACAGTATCATATTATTATTATTGCGCTTAGGTGGTATGCATAATAGAGGCCGACGAACATCAGGGAGTGCTGCAGATCGGTAGCGCCATGTCATCAGATAATCCCTTACGAAAGAAATGCGATAACCTGGTATGCATGGAATAATGTTAGCTTCGATTAATGGAGATTTAACTACTCGTTTCTAAAATTTATCTTTTTTAAGATTCATGAAGGCACATTCTTTTGCCTTACTTCAAAACTCATCGCACTGCCTGAACTATTTTTTTTCTTTTTATTTTTTACCGTAATTATTACTCGTCCGGGTTTAGAAACACGGGCAATGAATTTTCCGTCCCCGCTATTTGTTATTGTACCTTCAGAAACACTGACCTCAAGGTTTTCTGTTTTTACCTGGTCAAGTATAATATCCAGTTCATTATCCTCATTAGTATAAAGAACAAAAGGTGTTGCGGACCGAATATTAAAACCCATTTCGGAAGTTACAAAAGTGACCGGTTGTTTCCGGTAGGCATTAACCTTTCGGCCGTTTTGCACTGCAGCATTCCAGAGTCCTGATTTGTTCATGATGCGTACTACTTCCTGTTCCATTCCATAACCTTCCCTTGTCAGCGGTTTGATCCTTGAAACACGGCCTTCCTTATCTACAACAAATTGAACTACTATTAAATATTTACCACAGGGAGCTCCGTTATCAACAGGAACAGCGGGATTTAAATTCTTTTCTAGGAAATTTCGCCAGCCAGGCTCTCCGCCTGCAAAGGAGGCTTCCAATTCAACTTTCTCAAAAATCTGCGTGCTGGTATCCTCATTTTTATTTTCTTGTGAAAATAATTTAGAAAAGACCATCAGGCTTATTACCAATATAAATACGCTATGTTTCATTTCTATAGAATTTGATGATAGGATGATTTATTGCCTCTAAGGTATATTCCGGCAGCGAGATACACAAGTAGCAGTCTATAATGAATTTTTATTCATTTTCTTAATTGATTAGTACAACGATAATAAAAACCTACATACTTTGACTACCCGTTTCCCAATTTTTAAACGAGCTTATCGTATGCAGCTATTGCTGAAATATCCAATCTCACCTGTTCTGAACAACCTTAAATTGGCTCAAAATCCAGCCGGAATGATATACTTGTTCAACATTTTTTTTTATCAAATAAATAGGTCTACATTCAAATATGTAAAACAGGGCAGCCGGGGAAATTTAAGCTACCTCTCTGTGATCATAGAACCTTTACCAGCAGATCCTTTCGAATCCCCGTATCATTTACCACATTGCAACAAATTAAAAACAGAACACTATGAACGATAATAATTCTCTCAGTCGCAGAAAATTCATTCAGGCCGGCGCAGCCGTTGGCGGTGGTTTGCTTTTGAGTTTTTATTTTCCTGCATTCGGCAAGGGAATAAAAAATGCAGGTATCCCCGCTCCTGTCAACTTTGCTCCGAATGCTTTCATACGTATCGGCACGGATGATATCATCACCGTTATTGTCAACCACTCCGAAATGGGACAGGGTGCTTATACCTCACTGCCAATGCTGGTTGCTGATGAAATGGATGCGGACTGGAGCAAAATAAGATTTGAATCCGCACCGGTAGATCCTGTTTATAATCACCTGGGCTTTGGTATGCAGGCTACAGGTGGTAGTACCAGCACCTATACAGAATGGGAACGTTTCCGCAAAGCAGGTGCAACTGGAAAATATATGCTGATTGCTGCCGCTGCCCAAACCTGGAATGTAGACCCTTCTTCTTGTGTGGCAGAGAAAGGATTTGTTATTCATAAATCGTCAAACCGAAAATTATCTTTTGGTCAACTGGTTGAAAAAGCCGCTACCATTGCTGCTCCCCAGGATGTAAAACTAAAAGACCCCAAAGATTTCAAAATTATAGGTACCCCTGTTAAAAGACTAGATACCCCGGAGAAGATAAATGGAACCGGTGTATTCGGTTTGGATATAAATGTTCCGGGATTGTTAACCGCGGTGATTGCCCGTCCACCGGTTTTTGGCGGCAAAATAAAAAGCTTTAATGCCGGGAAAGCAAAATCAATCAAGGGAGTAAAGGAAGTGATAGAAACTTCCCGCGGAATAGCAGTAGTAGCCACAGGTTTCTGGCCAGCCAAATTAGGTCGCGACGCTTTAGAGATCGTTTGGGATGATGGTGAATTAGGCTCATTGGATAGTAAATCCCAAACTTCGCAATATGCAGCACTCGCCGGCCAGCCCGGAGCCATAGCAAAGAATGAAGGTGATACTAAAGCAGTAAAAGGAAAAGCAAATATAAATTTAGAAGCGGTCTATGATATGCCCTACCTGGCGCATGCACCCATGGAGCCGCTAAATTGTGTGGCCGATGTAAAAGCTGATAGCTGCGAAATATGGGTGGGTACCCAGTTTCAGACATTAGACCTGATGGCAGCATCACGAATTACAGGATTAAAACCTGAGCAGATAAAACTGCATACAACTTTATTGGGTGGTGGTTTTGGCCGGCGTGCAGTTCTCGATAGTCATTTTGTATCAGAAGCGGTGGAGGTTTCAAAAGCCGTGCAAGCTCCCGTAAAAGTAGTGTGGACAAGGGAAGACGATATCCGTGGTGGATACTACAGACCCAGGGCTTATCATAAACTCAGCGCCGGACTGGATGCCGCAGGTAAGCCATTGTACTGGCAGCAAAATATAGTGTGCCAGTCATTTGCCGTGGGCACTCCGCTTGAAGGAATGATGGTGCAAAATGGCGTAGACAGCACGGCGGTAGAAGGAGCCTCTAATATTCCCTATCATATTCCCAATTTACATGTGGCCTGGAATATGGCACCGGGCGGTGTTCCTACTTTATGGTGGCGATCAGTAGGTAGTTCTCATACTGCATTTGCTGTTGAAGGTTTTGTGGACGAACTGGCGAGGGCGGCCGGTAAAGATCCCTATCAATACAGGAGGATGTTGTTGGAAAAACATCCACGCTATTTACGGGTTTTGGATACCGTGGCGGAGAAAGCCGGTTGGAAAAATGCTTTAGCTCCCGGCAGGGGAAAAGGTATTGCCATTCATGAATCCTTTGGAAGTGTGGTGGCGCATGTGGCGGAAGTTTCAATAACAAAAAATAAAACGCTGAAAGTGCATAAAGTAGTTTGTGCTATTGACTGCGGGCAGATTGTAAACCCGGATACCATTAAAGCGCAAATGGAAGGATGCGTAGTCTTTGGTCTTACAGCGGCATTGTATGGTGAGATAACTTTTGAGAAAGGCCGGGTAAAGCAGGGAAATTTTCACAATTACAAAATGGTGCGGATGAATGAAATGCCAGTGGTGGAAGTTCATTTACTGGATAGCCAGGAGACCATGGGAGGTGTTGGCGAACCGGGAGTACCGCCGGTGGCCCCGGCCGTAATGAATGCATTGTTTACCCTGACAGGTAAAAGAGTGCGGAACCTTCCGCTAAGACCCGACGATTTGAAAAAGAAAATTTAATACCAGCCCCCTTCAGTGTTTGGTAATTCTATTGATCATGTAACAGGTCCCGCATTTTCAAAAACAAAAAAGAAATTAACTCATGATAAACTTAAAAGTAAATGGCAAAGCAGTTGAAGTTGATGTGGATCCTTCCACACCCATCTTATGGGTAGTGAGAGATTCCTTAGGACTCACAGGGACTAAGTTTGGTTGTGGCGCGGCTCAGTGTGGCGCCTGTATGGTTCATCTTGACGGAGAAGGCATCCGTTCCTGTATATCACCGGTATCAAGGGCAATAGGAAAAGAAATTGTCACTATTGAAGGACTTGACCCCAAATTGAGCCAGCCATTAGAACAGGCATGGATACAGGAAGATGTACCCCAATGCGGGTACTGCCAGTCGGGGCAGATCATGGCGGCCGCTATTTTAATAAGAGATAAGGCTGATCCGACAGATAGCGATATTGACGATGCTATGACCGGCAATATCTGCCGCTGTGGTACTTACCAACGCATAAGGACAGCCATTCATGTTGCCGCCAAATTGAAAAAATAAAATGAAAAGTTGATCAGTTGAATGTGCGTTTCATCTCTTGCAAATCAACCCGCAAAATTTATTATTCAATTCCCGGAATTAAAGAAGAAACCCGATTGCTGTCAACAACTAATTCTTGGCAGAAGCATTTTAAACCTGAAAGAAAAAGTAACCCGAACCACTTTTTATTCAATCACCTTAAAATAAAAGGCCGCTTTTTAGTAGCCTTCTTTCTATCAGGAAATAATTTTTCTATCATTCAAATTCTTCATTCGCCGCTTTGCTATATTATATTTCGCAGCCGGGTCACTCCTGGTTTGTGTGTAGCCGTGCACTCGGCGTAAAACTTTTTCTTTCCTCCGCCATTGATTTCAATCACCTTAAAATAAAAGGCCGCTTTTTAGCAGCCTTTCTACAAAATAGAGAATAACTTTTTTATCATGCAAATTCTTCCTTCGCCGCCTTGCTATATTCTTCAATTAATTTTTTCTGCAGATCATACATCACGGGCT
>JBGTNK010000294.1:0-1532 GCA_041743125.1 Chitinophagaceae bacterium | reverse complement strand
AATACTAAATATATCGCCCAGGCCCTGGTCGAATATTAACTCGGCTGATGTACGGGAATCAATACAACTTAGAATAACTGCAAAGGGATGTTGCCCGTCAGATGTTTCATTTGCCTGTTGCAACAGGTTGCGGTTTACTTTTAGGTTATTCATAAACCTTTTGTTGCCCTCTGTTAACATATCTAAAGCCATTGCCGGCGTTATAGCTTGTTGCACTTCTTTTGTTAATGTCTTCATTTTTTTAAAATTTTATTTGTTAGTTTGATTATAAATATGCTGGTTCAATATATTTTATTTTCTCTACAGAGATGTTCCTGGTTTTGGCATTAATTTCATAATCCCTTATTAATTCAAGCACATCATGTGCAACCGATTTTGATTTTGAAAAATCGATAACCACTTTTGAATTAGCAGGAATTGATTCCAGAGCCTCCATCACACTGGCCTTATTAAAGAATGAAACCTCCTGGGCCAGTTCAATATGGTGGACTTCATGTCCATCTTCCGTACTAATAATCTCCTTCATATGATGGGAGTTGCGGTAACTATGCCGCAGTGTATAAAAAATACCGAAGAGGACTCCAATGGTAATTCCTTTTAACAGATCAGTGGCCAGTATACCAACAACGGTAGCCATAAAAGGAATAAACTGCTCCCAGCCTAATTTGTACATATGCTTAAAGAGAACCGGCTTGGCCAATTTATATCCCACCATAATCAAAATAGCTGCTAAGCTGGCCAGCGGGATCATATTAAGTATTCCAGCAATGGTAATTGCACTTATCAATAAGAAAACGCCATGCAGTATGGCCGACATTTTTGTTTTACCACCAAATGAAATGTTTGCAGAGCTTCTTACAATTACCTGTGTAATTGGCAAGCCTCCAATAAGGCCGGAAACAATATTTCCTAATCCCTGGGCCTTTAATTCCCGGTTGGTTGGTGTAATTCTTTTATACGGATCCAGTTTATCGGTAGCCTCTACACACAATAACGTTTCCAAACTTGCCACAATGGCCAGCACAACCGCTATTTCCCAAACCTTAAAGTTAGTAATTGCCGAAAAATCAGGTAAAGTAAAAAAGCTGAAAAATTCCCATAAATTACTGGCAACGGGCAACCTCACCACCTGATCTTCGGCTAAACTAAAATCTAATATGCCATGCTGAAACATGTAATTCATAACAATACCTAAAATCACCACCACAATTGGTCCCTGGATCAGTTGAAAAATCTTGTGTTTTTTCGTCAATACTTTATCCCATAATATCAGAATAGCAATGGATATGACAGCGATTAGAAGAGCTCCAGGGGTTATGAAATCAAAGGCTTTGGTAATAGATGAAAAAGTGGTTTCACCGTCAACCTGAAAATAAGAGAGATCTCCCTCTGCATCCTTATCGTAACCCAGAGCATGAGGTATTTGTTTTAAAATAATTAGGAGTCCGATACCGGTAAGCATGCCTTTGATCACTGAAGTAGGAAAGAAATAGGCAATAAAGCCTGCTTTGGCAAAGCCCATAATTAATTGC
>JBGTNK010000293.1:0-81098 GCA_041743125.1 Chitinophagaceae bacterium | reverse complement strand
AAAGTAAACCGCAACCTGTTGCAACAGGCAAATGAAACATCTGACGGGCAACATCCCTTTGCAGTTATTCTAAGTTGTATTGATTCCCGTACATCAGCCGAGTTAATATTCGACCAGGGCCTGGGCGATATATTTAGTATTCGTATTGCCGGAAATATTATTAACGAGGATATATTAGGGAGTATGGAATTTGGCTGCAAGGTGGCAGGCTCAAAAATAATAGTGGTTTTGGGACATACAAAATGTGGTGCAATCAAAGGTGCTTGCGGCCATGTAGAAATGGGCAACCTTACCGCATTATTAAGTAAAATACAGCCTGCGGTTTATGATGAAAAAACTACTATAAAAAACCGCAGTTCAGAGAATGCAGATTTTGTAGAAAAAGTAGCCAACATTAATGTAAAGCGAACAGCCCTTGCCATTATGGAACGCAGCCCCATTCTAAAGGAAATGATTGAGGCGGGTGAGATAGGACTTGTTGGTGGCATGCATAATATTACAACTGGGAAAGTAAATTTTTATGGTGATACTCTAATTATCAATAATCTAAAATTAAAATGATGAAAATCAATATTCAATCTCCCGGCTTTACTCCCACGCTGCAACTTATAAATTTTGTAAACAATAAAATAAACAAGCTAGCCGGGTTTTACCAGGAAATTATTGGTGGTGAGGTTTGCCTCAGGCTTGATAGTTCGGCTTCAGGAGAGAATAAGATTTGTAGCATACGGCTGGTTATTCCTGGTAACGATTTGCTGGTAAGTACCAGGTATAGAAATTTTGAACACTCCATAACCCAGGCTGTTGAAACGTTGAAAAGGCAAATAAAGAAACGAAAAAAAAAAATAACAGGAAGACGAAATGATATTGTTTATTTTAAATGACAAAGTATAAACAATCCTGAATAAATACATTTTCAGGCGGGTGTAAAAAACTGCCTGAGTTGCAATTTTATTTCATAATGGGCAGACATTATAATTAAATGGTTAAAGAATTAAATTTGCTCTGCATGTTATTATTAGTCTTGCCGCAGAATCTTACCATTTAAACTCTTCCCTTATAAAATTTCATTCTTTGGTATATTCTATTCAGTTGGTAACAAAAAGCCTGGTAATTAATGAAAATGAAGCCAGTTTAAAAAAGGATTTCCCGGATAAAGATTTTTACACTTGTACCACCCCAATTGTTTATTTAACCACGTCGCTTTATGATAAGAGTAAAATAAGGTAACAGGTTTAAATTTAATTGAGGAACAAACAGGAAATTAAAGAACCGGGCTATGGATTATCAAATAATAATTTCACTTTTAACGCTAATAGCCCTGGAAACTATTTTAGGGATAGACAATGTAATTTTCATATCCATTTTAGCCAGCAAATTACCCGAACATCAGCGAAGAAAGGCAAGATTATACGGCTTAATACTGGCTATGGTATTGCGTTTGGGTTTATTGGCAATGGTGGCATGGATAATGAAATTAGACGATGATTTATTTACCCTTTTCAACCAGGGGATATCAGCCAAAGATTTGATATTGATATTGGGCGGATTGTTTTTATTGTATAAAAGCTCGGCTGAAATATATCATAAAATGGAAGGTGAGCAGGGCAATAAAACCAAAGATATTAAAGCGGCCACATTTGCCCGGGTAATTTTGCAGATTTTAATAATGGACCTGGTTTTTTCAATTGATTCTATTATTACAGCCATAGGAATGGTTAAAGAAGTATGGATAATGTATGTTGCTATTATTGTTACTGTTTTAATAATGTTACTAGCCGCAGAACCTATCAGCAACTTTGTAAATAAACATCCTTCATTTAAAATGCTGGCACTCTCCTTTTTATTGCTGATAGGGTTTGCCCTGGTAAGCGAAGGGTTTGGCATTGAAATTCCTAAAGGATACATTTATTTTTCAATGGCGTTTTCAATGCTGGTGAGCATTTTTCAAATGCGGATGAACAGAAATAATAAACCAGTAGTAACACATGAGCACTATAAGGATGGGGAAGAAAAATTGGCAAAAAATGTAATTTAAACGCAATGATCTAGTGAAAGTAGCTGTCAATTCTTTTTTGCAGGAAGAAAGAACTCCCACATTTACCCTGCATATTTGTATCATACTGTTGCTGATTCTTAAATTATTATTTCATGTCAAAAACTTCAAGTCCGCTTACCCGAATTCTGAACCTGGTAAAGCTGGAGCAAAAAGAAATAACTGCTGTATACATCTATGCCATACTAAATGGATTGATACAACTTTCATTGCCGCTTGGTGTACAGGCTATCATTGGTTTTGTAATTGGTGCCTCCATGAGAGCTTCACTGATTGTACTCATTACACTGATAGTTCTTGGTGTGCTGGCTGTAGGCATTATGCAGGTAAACCAGATGAAGGTTATAGAAAAAATTCAACAAAAACTATTTGTACGTTACACTTTTGCCTTTGCTAAACATATTCCGAAACTTGACCTGAAAAAAATAGATAACATTTATTTACCGGAACTGGTCAATCGTTTTTTTGATATTCCGGTATTACAAAAAAGTTTATCCAAGATTTTGCTGGATATACCAACTGCAAGTATCCAAATTTTATTTGGGTTGATATTGCTATCCTTCTATCATCCGGCATTTATCCTTTTCGGTACAATTCTAATTATTTTGCTTTGGTTAATCCTGCGTTATACAGGGGGAAAAGGTTTGCAAACCAGTCTTGACGAAAGCAGTTACAAATACATGGTAGCCGGATGGCTGGAAGAAATAGCAAGAGTTATTAAAACACTGAAGCTCACAAAAAGTAATGACCTGCATTTGCAAAAAACAGATACAAGTGTGATAGGTTATCTTAAAGCACGCAACAATCATTTTAAAATATTGCTTTTCCAGTATAATGTACTGGTAGTTTTTAAAACTGTTATTACGGCTGCTATGCTTATTGTGGGTACCATGTTGCTGGTGAATCAGCAATTAAATATCGGACAATTCATTGCTTCTGAGATTGTGATTTTGCTGGTGTTAAATTCAGTGGAAAAATTGATTATGAATCTTGCGAGTGTGTACGATACCTTAACGTCTGTAGAAAAGATTGGAAACCTTACTGATAAGCCGGTTGAGAAAAATGGCTCTTTCCAACTTTCGAAATCTTATAAAGGACTTAAACTGGAAATGAAAGAAGTAAACTTCAGCTATAATGATGAAAAAGAAGTTTTACAAAATATTTCGCTGCAAATAAACAGTGGTGAAAAAGTGTGTGTGATGGGTAAAGACAGTTCGGGAAAATCTACGTTACTGCGGCTAATGGCCGGAGCCTATACTGATTTTAAAGGTGCAATCCTCATGGATGATGTACCTGTTGGCAATTATGACCTCGCTTCTATTCGTTCACAAACAGGAGTGTTGCTGAACCAGCAGGATATTTTTCATGGTACACTATGGGAAAATATTTCGCTGGGCAGTGAAGACGTCAGCATGGAAACCGTTATTCGCTATGCCGGCAAAGTGGGCCTCAATGATTTTATTAGTACATTAAAAAATGGCTATGACACCATGCTAGACCCAACCGGAAAACAATTGCCCGGTAATGTTATTTATAAGCTTTTATTGGTGAGAGCCCTTGCCGGTAATCCCCGTTTATTACTACTTGAGGAACCCTGGGGGAATACTGAAAATAGTTATCGCCGCCAAATTATAGAGCTACTCAGTGAATTAAAAAATACAACAGTGATCGTAGTAAGTAATGATGAAGAATTCGCAACACAATGCGACAAGATTTTAACTATGAATGTTGGGGGCACTGTTATTACTACATCTCAAAAAAATAGTGATGAACAACGATAAAATAAACGCTTACTCACATATTTACATGCATGGTAAAAATAGCCGGGTAAAACTATGGTTCTTTTTATGTGTGCTGGTGTTTGTTATTTTTTTGTTTGTTCCCTGGACACAAAACATTCGGGCAAATGGAACGGTAACAACCTTGTTCCAGGACCAGCGTCCGCAACAGGTGAACACCATTATTGGCGGGCGGGTAATGAAATGGCATATCAAAGAAGGCGACTATGTAAAAGCCGGGGATACACTTATTCAATTAACTGAAGTAAAAATAGAATACCTGGATCCGCAATTATTACAGCGAACAAAAGAACAACTCGCCGGTAAACAATTATCTATTGATTATTACAAAAGTAAAGTTGGTGTAGCAGACCAACAGATAGGCGCCATTAATTCGGGGCTTAACCTCAAACTGAACCAGTTAAATAACAAACTAAGCCAGTTACATCTGAAAGTACAAGCCGACAGTGCAGAAGCTGCGGCGGCCAATAATGATTTAATCATTGGCACAAATCAATACAGCAGGCAGCAAGCGATGTATGATAGCGGCCTTGTTTCATTAACCCAATTGGAACTAAGAAACCAGCAGTTTCAAAATGCTATTGCGAAAAAAATCAGCGCTGAAAACAGGCTGGCCAACAGCAAGCAGGATTTAACTATTACCAAAATTGAGATGAGTGCAATGCAACAGGAGAACCTGGAGAAAGTAGCCAAAGCACAGGGCGACCAGTTTCAATCGCTCACACAAATTGCCAGTGGACAGGCTGATATGGCAAAACTTGAAAACCAGTATGCCAGTTATAATATACGCAACGGTATGTATTACCTACTGGCTTCACAAAGCGGGCAAATTATTAAAGCACAAAAAGCCGGTATAGGTGAGTTTGTAAAAGATGGCGATATGATTGCAGAAATAGTACCTGATAAAATTCAGTACGCCGTAGAAATGTTTGTGTTGCCACTTGACCTGCCATTAATTGCAACAGGACAAAAAGTTCGGTTCCTGTTCGATGGTTTTCCTGCAATTGTATTCAGCGGCTGGCCCAAAGCATCATCAGGTACATTTGGGGGCGAGATTGTAGCGGTGGAAAGCAATGTAAGTGTAAATGGTAAATTCAGGGTGCTGGTAAAAGAACACATAGCTGACAAACCATGGCCCAAAGAATTAAAAATGGGTGCCGGTGCACAAGGCATCACCTTGTTGAAAGATGTACCAGTTTGGTATGAACTATGGCGAAACATCAACGGCTTTCCGCCGGACTATTACAAAAAAGAAGAAGCAAACCCAAAAGAGAAAAAATGAATACTACAACATATATCATCTTCCTCGCTGCATTATTGATTTGGATGCCTGCTTCAGCGCAGGATTCATTAAAAACAATATCAGCGCAGCAGGTGATGGAAATTGTAAAACAGTTTCATCCCGTGGCAAAACAGGCAGATATTTTTATTGAAAAAGCAAGGGCAGAGGTCACCATTGCAAAGGGAATGTTTGATCCCTATCTCCAAAATGAATCAGCGCAAAAAACATTTGATGGAACGGATTATTTTTATTACAACCGTCCGGAAATTTCCATTCCAACCTGGTTTGGTGTAGAGGTATCAGCAGGCTTAGAATATTTATCCGGCAACCGGACAGACCCGGTTGAAACAAAGGGAGAAACCAGTTACCTCGGCATAAGTGTGCCACTGGCAAAAAATTTATTGATGGATAAAAGAAGAGCTGCTTTGCAAACTGCAAAAATTTTTCGTACCGCTTCAACTGTTGAAAAAAGAAATATCCTCAATAACCTGCTGCTCGATGCAATGAATACATATTGGGATTGGTTACAGCAGTACCAGGTATATAAAATAGTTGCTGATGCCGTAATAGTGAACGAAAAAAGGGTTGAATTGGTGAAGACGGCTTTCCTCCTGGGTGATAGGCCAGCAATTGATACCACAGAAGCCCTCACTCAACTTCAAAATTTTGAATTAATGAAAAGTCAGGCATGGCTTGACTTTCAAAATGCAGGTCTGGAGCTTTCAGTTTTTTTGTGGACGGCCAATATGGTTCCCTTTCCTTTACCGGTATTCGTAATTCCGGGTGATGATTTACTGTTTTCAACCATTGCTGCAGTTGCTGTTCCTGAATTAAATAGTTTACTGAATGCAGCCAAAAATAATCATCCCGAACTGATTATTTATGATTATAAACTGGATGTGCTAAGTGTGGAGAAGAAATTAAAATTTCAGGAGCTGTTGCCCGCCATCAATTTTCTTTACAACCAGTTAGGCAAAGGATACGATGTATTAAAAACAGCCACCGGACCTTTGTTCGAAAATAACTTTCAATATGGTTTATCGATTGGCATTCCGTTACGCTTGTCGCAGGGAAGAGGTGAATACCGTATAGCCAAATTGAAAATTACAGAAACAAAATTGCAGCAAAGCCAGAAACAATTACAGGTAGAAACTAAAGTAAAGACCTTCTTCAATCAATTGCTGACACTGAAAAACCAGGTGGCTCTTCAGGAAAAAGCCTATATAAATTACCAGGTTTTACAGCGGGGAGAGGAAATCAGGTTCCAGGCTGGCGAAAGTTCTTTATTTCTTATCAACGCCCGTGAGAATAAAACATTGGAAGCATTGCAAAAACTACAGGAACTGAAAATCAAATATTTTAAAACAGAAAATTATTTGCAATGGGCTACAGGATTACTTATTCCTTGAAAAAATAAATTAGTCGATAACCGTACCATCACACGCATAATATTTCTTTCCCGTGAAAGGAGCAATGACGCGGGATTGCCAAAAAAATATTAGTCTAAATAAAGAAGCATAGTGAACTTTGACTTGCAGGAAGCAATATAGATATCTTCGAAGAGAAAAGTGCGGGTATAATTGTTACCTGGCATGTTGGCTATCTTAAGCAAAACCTTTTATATGAGTTGGACAAAACAAATGGCCGATCACTTCCGGCAAGTTCATTTTGGAGGAAACTGGACTGATGTAAATTTGAAAGACAGCCTGGCAAACCTGACCTGGCAACAAGCAACAACCTCTGTATATTCATTAAACAGCATTGCTGCACTTGTTTACCACATGAATTATTATGTTAGTGCGGTGCTGGAAGTTTTGCAGGGAAAAAAATTAAATGCCAGCGATCAATTAAGTTTTGATTTACCACCGGTCAACAGCCAGGAAGACTGGGAAGAATTGCTTAATAAAACCTGGGCTGACGCGGAGAATTTTTCGGTCTTAATTAAAAAATTACCGGAGACAAGGCTCTCAGAAACCTTTACCGATGAAAAGTATGGCAATTACTACAGAAATATTCATGGGGTTATTGAGCATGTGCACTACCACCTGGGCCAGGTAGTAATAATTAAAAAAATACTCCTGCAAAAGGAAAAGAATGAATAGAAATGAAAAACCTGGTACCATTAAATATGGCCGTGGAAATGGAATCTTAATTCAAGCAACAAAACCAATGGAAATTAACTATGGAGGTTACAAAAAAAGTACTGCCTGCTTTTTTGCTTCTTCTGCTTTCTGGCTGTAATAATTATACATATCCTAAATACATAAAAACAAATGAAAAAGACTGTATTCAACGCATTATAACGTTGGATGATTCCCTTGGCAAAAGGAGAAATCTAAATGCAAAAAAAATATCCTTAAGTGAAACGATATCGGAATATGCTAACGCTTTAACTGAGGCGGATTTTGAAAATTGTTCTCCGGAATTTAAAGCAGCCTTTAATAATCATAGGGAAGCCTGGCTACACATGAAGGTAATAACCGATAAATATCCAGATATGCGGGGAGAGATGCATGTATTGTTTGATCAAATAAAAAAAAGTGCAGATTCTTCCGAATTTAGAATCCGTCTCGATGGCATCTGGAATACATGGGCTGAAGTGGAGCAACATACCGGGCTGCCATAGATCAGTCCTTCACCTTTTTCTTACTGCAATTTGTTTCGAGGGTTTAACAATAGGGCTTCAACAAAAAACAAAAAAGAACCCCGAAGGGCTCTTAGTATTTAAAAAAGGTATGTTGTTTACCCAAAACGTAAACTTAAATCAAAACACTTTAAAATGCTTTGGTTGGAGTGGTTTTAAATGGCGGCTCATCTATGAACGGTTGATTTTTCAATCTTGTACCCGTTGCTTTAAAGATGGCATTGGCAACCGCTCCACCAGTTGGCGGCAGGGCAGGTTCTCCCAGGCCCGTAGGATCGATGCCATTATTAACAAAATGTGCTTCAATGTCGGGAATTTCTTTCATGCGGATCATGCGGTATTCTCCAAAATTCTTTTGTGCAGGCATTCCGTCCCGGAAAGTTAATTTACCAAACATCGCATGTCCGTAGCCATCTACAATACCACCCATAACCTGTTGCAGCGCTCCACTCTTATTGATCACTTCGCCACAATCGGAAACCGCCACAATTTTTTTAACAACAGGCTTGCCTGCTTTCATTTCCACATCGCAAACCTGCGCTACATAGGAGGCATGCGAAAAATAAACGCTAAATCCCTGCGATACTCCTTTTTTTGTTCCCCATCCCGATTTTTCAGCTGCTTGTTTGATCACCGTTTCCATCCTGTCAATATTATACTTAATAGCACCCACAGGTTTTGCTTTTGCTTTTTGCAAAAGTTCCAGCCTGAATTGTACCGGATCTTTTCCTGCTGCCATGGCTACTTCATCAATAAATCCCTGCTCAGCGAAAGCAAGAAAATTGGTAACCGGCGCCCGCCAGGCACCCGTGGTAATGGGTGAAATATGTTCTACTGTATCAATTAAAAGATTATCTACAGCACCGGAAGGAAAATTGTCTTCCCGCGTTGAATTGTTTACGTTGATACCGACACCTCTTAATTTGTAACCGATCAGATTTCCTATGTTATCCAGGGCGGCTTCAAAACGGTAACGCACAGCGGGACGATAGCTTCCTCCCATTACATCATCTTCGCGGGACCAAATGAGCTTAACAGGCTTCTTAATAATGCTTGATATTTCAGCGGCTTCTACCACATAATCAAATTTAAGCCGGCGGCCAAAACCTCCGCCCAGCCTCGTGATCTCCACTGTAATTTTATCTTCCGGGATGTTTAAAAGTTTTGAGGTGGCTGTTCTTGCACTGGCTGGTGTTTGAGTAGGGCCCACCAATTCAACTCCATCTTCTCTTACATCCGCAAAAAAGTTCATCGGCTCCATGGGATTATGGGGAATAAAGGGACATTGGTATTCGCTTTTGATAATCTTAGCCGCATTTTTGAACGCCATATCCACATCGCCGTCTTTTCTTCTTACCGTGGCATTGTCACTATTCAACAGCGAAATAAATAATTGATCATGATCGGAAGTGCTTTCAATATTACCGTCTTTTTCATATTCAATTTTTATTGCCTTTCTTGCCTTCATGATCTCCCAGGTGGTTTTCCCAATAACAGCTACATTATTTTTGAAGGTGATCACATCAATAATACCCGGCATGGACTTGGCGGCAGCCGCATCAACCGATTTTATTTTTGTTCCAAAAGCAGGAGGCCTTTGTATCATGGCCAGTACCATTCCCTCCCTGTGAAAATCAGAACCAAAAATGGGTTTGCCAGTAATGATCTTTTTATTTTCTACGTTGCGTACGGATGTGCCTATCAGTTTAAAATCCTTTCTGTTTTTTAGAGGAACATCTGCTGGCACTGTCATCTTTGACGCTTCTTCAGCCAGTTCTCCATAACCTAATTTTTTCCCTGAGGAAGTATGAATAACGAAGCCATTACTTGCCGTACAATCTGCTGCATTAACATCCCATTGCTTTGCAGCGGCAGCTATTAATAAATACCTGGCTGTAGCACCGGCATTTCTTAATCTCTTCCATGAATGAGGAACGGCTCCACTACCACCCGTAAGCTGGCGATCAAATTTAGTAGTATCAAGCGGTGCCTGTATTACTTTTACTTTGGTCCAGTCTGCATCTAATTCTTCCGCAACAACCATTGGAAACGAAGTCATAATATTCTGACCCAGTTCAGGATTAGGCGAAAAAATAGTTATCGTGCCATCGGTCCCGATCGACAAATAACTATTAAAACCTAACTCACCTGCAAAGTTTGTTTTGGTTACGATGACAGGAACTTCTGCTTCTGCACTGAACCAGCTAAAGCCCAGCAGCAGGCCACCGCCTGTCATAGAAGTTATTTTTAAAAAATCCCTTCTGTTGGTTTTATTTAGAGTTGTCATATATTAGATTTTTGTGCTGGCTAATTTAACTGCATCACGAATGCGATGATAGGCTCCACAACGGCAAAGGTTGCCATTCATAGCATCATCTATTTCCTGAGAGCTTGGTTTGGGCTTTCGCTTTAATAAGGCCGCGGCGGTCATGATTTGTCCTGCCTGGCAATAACCACATTGCGGAACATCTACTTCGTCCCAAGCTTGTTGCAACGGATGATCACCATCTTCAGACAATCCTTCAATGGTTGTTACTTTCGAGGCCTTAATAGCTGAAACGGGCATCACGCAGGCTCTTACTGCATTGCCATCAAGCAATACAGTGCAGGCCCCGCATTGAGCAATACCGCATCCGTACTTGGTACCTACCAATCCCAGGTGTTCTCTCAGCACCCATAAAAGAGGAGTATCGGCTGCTACATCAGCAGTGTATTCTTTTCCATTTACCTGCAGTTTGAAAATAGGCATGAGATTTATTTTTTTGATTGTTTGAAGGTAAGAAAAATGACTTGTACTGTAAAAATGATTATGTGGGTGGCGATTAGTTGATCTGGTCAATTCCAGTAAGCCATTTTTTTTATATCTGTTACTTATTCTTTTTAAACAAGAGAATGAATAATTAATTTAACCAGGTCCCTTCAAACTGGCCAAATTCTTTTTTAAACTGGCTGAATTTTTTCCGGTAACTGGCATAATGACTTTTTATTGTATTATGATTTTCAAGAGAAGATATTTTATCTTTTAGTGGTTTATTATCCCGTGTGGCTGCAGCCAGTTTCATTTTATTAAGGTGCATATCATGCCTTAACTCGTCGATCTCTTTTCGTAGATCAATGAAAATCCGCTTATATTCTATGATCCCATTGATTACATCGGGAACATTTATTTTTTTCGATTGCAGTTCAGACAGGTAATCGTCAAAGATCCTTAGTACAGTGATATCAAAATTTAATTCGGCGATCCACAAGCGGTAGCGCAAGTGAAGATTAAGGATGGAAGGAGTGCCAGGCATAGGAATGCATTTGCTTCAAAACTACTGAAATGATAAAAATATGCAGGTAAAATTATTTAAGTATCCGTGTCCATAATAGCGTTAGGCATGATGACCTCAATATATCAGGACCTCACTTCAAAAAGAATATTGTTTGCATCAAATAAGTAACTTTAAATTCTTCGATCCTTTTATTCCAAATGAAAAATTAGCAGCCAGGGATGCCTGGATTAGCGGATTCATTATTAATATATTTGAAGGGAATAAAACATTTAAAGCCATGGGGAAGAAACTAATTCTGTTTGGTCTTTTGTTATTACACATCCTAACCAGCTGTTCTCAAACCAAAAAGGGCGTACAAGCCTCAAGAGAAAAAGATTTTGCCAGCAAAGGCCAATGGGCCAATTATGGTAATGATCCCGGAGGCATGAGATATTCTCCCCTAAGGGAAGTAAATACAGAGAATGTAAAAAATCTAAAGCCGGCATGGACTTATCAATCTGGCGAACTGAAAACATATGAGGGAACCCCCATGGCTTCTAAAGCGGCCTTTGAAGCAACACCTATTTTTTTAAATGGAGTTCTTTATTTCAGCACTCCCACCAATCGCATAATAGCTATCAACGGCGAATCTGGTAAGGAAATATGGGTATATGATCCGGGAGTTAATCTAAAAGGAAGTTATTCTGAAGTAACATCAAGGGGTGTATCAAAATGGATTGATCCGCAGCTCAAACAAAGCGATCCGGGTTATATGCGCATTCTTGCCGCCACCATCGACGGAAGATTATTCGCACTGAATGCGGCAACAGGTAAACTGATTACATCTTTTGGAAAAAACGGGATCATCGATTTGAAGGAAGGAGTAGGTTCAATACAAGTAACATCACCACCTGCAGTGATCAACGACCTTATAGTTATAGGCTCCACTATGGGTGATAATTATCGCATTGATTATCCTCCCGGCGTGGTCAGGGCTTATGACGCAAGAACTGGAACTCTCAGATGGGCATGGGATCCCATCCCCAGAAAGAAGGATGATGCCGGATATGAAACCTGGAAAGGAGAAAAAGCAAAACAAACTGGTGCAGCGAATGCCTGGGCTCCTATTTCTGCAGATCCAATATTGGATCTTGTTTACGTACCTACGTCATGCCCCAGTACAGATTATTATGGTGGTGAAAGAAAAGGCGATAATCTCTATGCCAATTCCATCGTCGCTATCCGGGCCTCCACTGGTAAAGTAGTGTGGCATTTCCAGGCCGTTCATCATGATATATGGGATTATGATATTCCTGCACAGCCGGTATTAATAGATATTGAAAGAAACGGAATTAAAGTTCCCGCCGTTATTATTGTTACAAAAATGGGACACATTTTTGTGCTGAACAGGAAAAATGGTGAGCATATATTTCCGGTTGAGGAAAGGCCGGTGCCGGCCTCTGATGTGCCCGGTGAGGAAGCGTCATTAACACAACCATTTCCTTTGCAGTTACCGGTTTTGGGTCTGCAAACTATTTCAGAAGAAGACGCCTGGGGACCCACGCCGGAATTAATGAAAAACGCAAAGCACCGGATAGCCATGCATGTAAAGCTGGGCGTATTTACGCCGCCTTCGTTGAAAGGATCACTTATTACTCCCGGCAATATCGGTGGTATGAATTGGAGTGGTGCAAGCTTTGATCCTAAAAAAAATTTGTTGGTTACCAATGTCAACAGGATAGCAGCCTTGATAACTTTATTTCCTAAGACCGGCAATTCTACCCAGTCAGTAAATTTAGCTCTGCCAAGGGCAGAGGTTGCACCGCAGGAAGGTACTCCTTACATAATGAGCAGGGAATATCTTTTTACGATCGATAACGGGGCATTCATTATGCAAACAAAACCACCCTGGGGTACGCTGGCTGCTATAGATTTAGGCACCGGTAAACTTAAGTGGGAAGTGCCGCTGGGTTTTATGATGGATCCGCAGAAATATCCCGATGCCTTGAAATGGGGTTCCATAAATATTGGGGGAGCTATCACTACAGCAGGTGGACTTACATTTATCGCATCAAGTATGGATAGTTTCCTGAGGGCATTCGACACAAATAATGGCAACATGTTATGGCAAACTCCATTGCCGGCAGGAGGGCAGGCAACTCCTATGACCTATGAATTAAATGGAAAACAATATATAGTGATTGCTGCTGGTGGCCATGGAAAACTGGGAACCAAATTGGGCGATTATGTAGTTGCATATGCATTATAAGATCGCCAGTTCACCGGGGTTGAAGAAACTATTTTATTATCATTAAAAAGATTTTCATCGTGTTATTCCTTTACAAGATCATTGCTAAAGTGGCATTATGCTTTTTGGTGTTATCGTGCAAAAATTCTTCAATAGCAAGAAAAGAAATGGCGAATGACACCATCCTGTTTCCTTCGGAACTCGTTCATTTTACCCCGTATAAAAATAACCCGGTGTTTACAGGAGGCAACAGCAATGACTGGGATGAAGTAATAAGAGAAAGAGGTTATATACTGAAAGAGGAAGACGGATATCATTTATGGTACACAGGTTATAGTGAGAGTAATCCTGATACTCTTTTTGTTGGTTATGCCAGTTCTCAGGATGGCTTCAATTGGGTGCGATACGCAGGTAACCCGGTTTTTCGTAATAGCTGGACAGAGGATATGATGGTTGTAAAAAAAGATAGTGTTTATTATATGTTTGCCGAAGGTAGGGGCGATATTGCTCACCTGCTTACATCTGCTGATAAAATTCATTGGGAAGACCAGGGTTCCTTGCAGATCAGGTATACAAACGGAATGCCGTTGGATGCGGGACCGTATGGCACCCCAACCGTGTGGTTTGAAAGCAATATTTGGTATTTGTTTTATGAACGCAATGATTCTGCTATCTGGCTGGCTTCCTCAAAAGACCTGAAATTATGGACCAACGTACAGGATGAACCGGTAATTAAAAAAGGACCCGAAGACTACGACAAATATGGTGTGGCGCTGAACCAGGTTATAAAATATAAGGGGCTCTATTATGGCTACTATCATGGCACAGCATTCCCGGACTGGAGTGAATGGAGTACAAATGTGGTAGTTTCAAACAATCTTATTTCCTGGAAAAAATACCCGGGGAATCCGGTATTAAAAGAAAATAAGTCGAGCGGGATAATGGTAAATGATGGAGAAAAGTACAGGCTATATTCCATGCACCCGCAAGTTCAACTACATTACTCTGTGCCATGATTTTTGAGCAGACCCATACCAGGATTTTTATTCTTATTATTTTACTGGCCAGTTATCCGTCCTGAAAGGGACCATAGGTAATCCTTCCTTATTAAAAACATTTCCGATAAGGGTATTGCCAAATCCATAACGAACGTAAACTGGTTTTTTAAGTTTTTTGTTTCGGACTTCGATCGTATTATTTATAATTTTTGCTTCTGCAGGCAACCATACTTCCGTTTCCCCTGAAATAAAAAATCCAGAAATGATTTTGTCTTTTGCCATCAATCCATGCGGTGCATGATCAAATGTCAGTATCATTTTATCTTTTTTAATTTCTGCCGTTTTAAAAACAGGGCTTTTATATTCCGGAATGTTTTGTTTGTAAGTTTCACCTAATGCCAGGTTTGCAAGCCTTTTGCCAACTTCTCTTTTATCCGAGGGGTGTATGTCAGTTACGGAATCTACCTGATCGGAGATAGATACCATCCCGGTTTTTGGATAACCCGTCACTTTTGCTTGTTGCTCCTGTAAAAGGGCACCCTGGAATGGCTTTGGATAATTGTATGGTGCAATCTGTACATAATAAAACGGGAAATTTATTTTCCATTTTGTCCTCCAGGCATCAATCATGGTTGTTAGCAATTGCGCATAGGTATTATTAGTCCCTACATTCGATTCACCCTGGTACCAGAGGGCTCCGCTTATATTGTAATTGGTAATGGGAGCCAGCATTCCATTATAATTGAAGCCTGGTGTAACAGGACCCCAGGGTACTTCCTGCAATTTAGCCGCGGCAGTTTTTAATACTTCGTTGGTTTCAATGCATTCTGCCGGTGTCCATGCTTCAGCAGGTGTGCCACCCCAGCTGGCATTGATCAAGCCGATGGGAATATCCAGGTCATGTTGCAATTTTTTTCCAAAATAATATCCCACCGAACTGAATGTTTTTAATGAATGGGAATCACAAACATTCCATTGTGCATTCACGTCATCCTGCGGGTACTCTGATGCGGTACGCGGTATTTGAAAGAACCTGATATTTTTATTGTAGCAGTTTGGGAGCTCTTCTTTTATAAACTTATCACCATTATAATAATTCCATTCCATGTTGGATTGACCCGAGCATAACCATACTTCACCTGTCATTACATCATTTAATATAATCCTGTCCCTGCCGCTGCTGATCGTTAAAACAAAAGGTCCGCCGGCAGCAGGCGTTTTTATTTTTGTTATCCATTTACCATGATTATTTACGGTTGTTATTGTTGAATCATTATTCCAACTGCCCGCAATCTTAACCTTGTAGTTATTATTTCCCCAACCCCAAACGGAAACAGAATCGTTCTGTTGAAATACCATCCCACTGGAAATAATAGCCGGCAGGCGAAGCTGGCCAAAAGAATTTAATGAGGCCCAAAGAATAAAAAGAAGAGTAGAAATAAATTTTACCATGAAAGAAATTTAAGTTCGTAAAAATAAGGGATCAGGTTTTATCATGTTGATTCAAATACAACAGTATTGAATAAAAAATAAGTATGATTGGTTACTGGAAAAATTATATGGGAGTCACTGATTTTAGCAGTTACTCTACCACATGGTACTTTTTTTTTAAATGGTTAGCGAGCCTTCCAACAACTAATAATTAATGTCCCTGTCTATTCCTCGTTATTATAAAAAAAAGACACGGCATTTGAATGTAATATGGAAAGGGAAGCTTGTATATCATTCCTTCTTTGATAAAACCTGGTCGGCCTTGTACTCATGTTCCCAAAAATCAGCATTTTTTATCCCTAGAGCTACAGGATCAAACACCGGATCCTTACCTGATGCTTTTTGTTTTTCATAATCCTTCAAGGCAACAAGCGCCGGTTTTTGCAGGATGATAATGGCGATCACATTAAGCCAGGCCATAACACCCACTCCCAGGTCACCGAGATCCCATGCAATTTTTGCGGTGCGAATGCATCCAAAAAACACGGCTGTGAGGATACCGATCTTCAATAGTAACATAAGTAATGGCCCACCTCTTTTCTGTGTGAGGTAAGCCACGTTTGTTTCAGCTATATAATAATAGGCCATCAGGGTGGTAAAGGCAAAGAAAAAAAGAGCGATAGCTACCAGGTAACTTCCCGCACCAACGTAATTCACATCAAAGGATTCCTGCCCGCTAAAAGCTTTATCTATTGCGGCCTGTGTATAAGTTGGGCTACCATCAATATGTTTAATGCCATCCTGCATATAATAAACCCCATTATCAACCAGCAATTGACCTTCATCAGGTCCTTTTACATTATACATCCCGGTGATCAGGATCATAAACGCGGTAGCAGAGCAAACAAACAAAGTGTCAATGTATACCGAAAATGCCTGAACTAATCCTTGTTTGGCCGGGTGCGAAACTTCAGCCGCCGCTGCGGGATGCGGCCCGGTGCCCTGCCCGGCTTCATTACTATACACTCCCCGTTTTACACCAATAGATATCATGGCTCCAACAATACCTGCAAATGTTGCCTTAGCTCCAAAAGCACTTGATATGATAAGTCCAAATACTTCCGGAATCCTTGAATAATTTATAACCAATATCACAACTGCTACCAGGATGTAGGCGATGGCCATAAACGGAACAACATATTGCGCCACATTGGCGATCGTTTTAATACCTCCGAAGATGATAAGACCTAATAAAACAACCAGCAACCCGCCAGTCCAGACATACTTTATGGCAAATGCACTTTTTACAGCAGAGGCAATACTATTCGATTGTACACCCGGCAATAGTAGTCCTGTAGCCATGATGGTAGCCACCGCAAAAACGATCGCATAGGTCTTTCCGATGCTTTTATTCCTGATGCCTTTCTCTATATAAAATGCCGGTCCTCCCCGGTATTCTCCATGTTCCTTTTTCTTAAATATCTGGCCCAATGTGGATTCAATAAATGCCGAACCCGATCCTAAAAAAGCAACCATCCACATCCAGAATACGGCCCCCGGGCCACCAATAAAAATAGCAGTAGCTACCCCGGCAATATTGCCTGTACCTACCCGGCCTGACAGTGAAACGGCCAGTGCCTGAAACGAGGAAATACCGGCTTTAGATTTATCGCCCTGGAAAAGAAGTTTCACCATTTCTTTAATCAGCCTTACCTGGAAGAAACGCATCCGCACAGAAAAATATATACCAACGGCCAGCAACAAATATATTAAAGCATTACTCCAGATAATTGCGTTAGCAGCCGAAACAAAATCTTCAAAATTTCCCATAAAGTATTTTGGTTTTATTGTACCGGGTGGCAATATAACATTAAACTAATAGAGGTGATATGAAATCCATTAATTTTTAAAAGACCCGCAAATAAATATTAGTTATATAATTCAAATACTTTTTTTTCAAAAATTAGTCCGGATAAAAGATCTGAATAATGCTGAAAAAGGTAAATGCCACTCAAATAATTTCAAAATTTTGTTTTAAGTATTTATGTACCTTGATTGTCCTTAAACTACAGCTTATGGCCTTTTACAATCTTAACATCAATGGCAAAATCTACAAGGTAGATGCAGATCCCAAAATGCCACTTCTCTTTGCAATAAGAGAACTTGCAAATCTTACCGGAACAAAATACGGATGCGGCATGGCCCAATGCGGGGCTTGCACAGTTCATTTAAATGGCAACCCGGTGCGTTCCTGTTCTGTTCCTGTTTCTGCAGCAGCCAAACAATCCATTACAACGGTGGAAGGACTTTCTTCGGATAATTCTCACCCAGTACAAAAGGCATGGATCGCAGAGCAGGTTCCGCAATGTGGTTATTGCCAGAGTGGCCAGATCATGGCAGCGGCAGCCTTATTAAAACGCAATCCCAATCCAACAGATACAGATATTGATAATGCAATGAATGGTCATATATGCAGGTGCGGAACTTATCCCCGTATACGCAAAGCCATTAAAACTGCAGCCTTAAACATGTCTGAAGCTTCAACCAAATAAACTAACTAAGATGCAAAAAACAGATAAAAATTTATCCCGCAGAAATTTTATCAGGTTATCAGGAATGACCGGTGCCGCTCTTACTATAGGATATTATCTTCCGGCTTCGGGGAAAGGCGTGGAAAAGATCATTACCAGGGAAGTTGCCGATACCCTGAGTATGCCGCTTACTTCCTGGATATCCATTGACAAATCTGGCAAAGTAACCATACTCAATCATCGTTCAGAAATGGGACAGGGTTCTTTCCAGTCCGTTCCTCAAATGGTAGCGGAGGAATTGGAAGTTAATCTTGACCAGGTGACAATAGCATTTGCTCCGGGACACCAGAGTAAATTCGGAAGCCAGATTACTGGAGGCAGTTCTACAGTACGGGGTGCCTATTTGCGTTTATTACGAACAGGTGCCACTGCCCGCGAAATGTTGATTGAAGCTGCAGCTAAAAAATGGAGCGTAAGTAAAGAAGATTGTTTTGCAGAAAATGGATTTGTTATACATAAGCCGGATGGGAAAAAATTTGGCTATGGTGAACTGGTGGAGGCCGCCTCCGTGTTAGAGCCACCAAAAGATGTAAAATTAAAACACCGCGCCGATTATAAAATAATTGGCCAGCCATTACCCCGGCAAGACACACCTTCAAAAGTAAACGGCACAGCAGAATTTGGACAGGATAAAAAAATAAAAGGGATGTTGTATGCTATGGTGGAACGCAATCCCCGCTTTCATGGAAAAGTAAAAAGCTTTGATGATACAGCAACTAAAAAAATACCCGGCGTAAAAAATGTATTTAAAGTACAGATGCCTGTGTTTGCAAAAATAAGAGAAGGAGTTGTTGTAGTGGCCGATTCTCTCTGGGCGGCGATGCAGGGCCGAAAAGCATTAAAAGTGGAATGGGATGAATCGGGTTTTGAACATGTGAATACAGATCAACTGTTTGCCCGGATGAGAGAAGATTTGAAGAAATCCGGGTTATCACAAAGAACAGGCGGAAACCCGGCATCTGTTTTTGAAAAAGCAGAGAAGAAAATTACAGCAGTATATGAAACACCTTATGAATCGCACAGTTGTATGGAACCCCTAAGCTGTATTGCCGATGTAAAAGAAAACACCTGCGAAATCTGGGGACCTATACAAGCACCGGACTGGATACAACAGGACATCAGCGACAAGCTAAAACTTCCCCCGGAAAATGTTATCGTCAACATGACTTTCCTGGGCGGTGGCTTTGGAAGAAAAGCATTTACTGATTATACAGCTGAAGCCGTGCTGATCTCAAAAGAAATAAAAGCTCCCATACAGGTAGTGTGGACCCGTGAAGATGATATGACACAAGGACCCTTTCGCCCGGGTGCGGTTTATGAATGCAAAGGAGGATTAAATAAAGAGGGAAGGATCCAGTCATTCCAGGCAAAACTGGCGGGCCAGAATATGGATCACCAGTGGTCGCCGAACCCTGACAAGACCGCCTTCAACGGCAGTACAACAGAAGGTTTTCCGGAACATTATTTTCAAACCTTACGTCATTATAGTTTTGAAGATATTCCTACAGAGTCACCCATACCTGTTATGTGGTGGCGGTCTGTTTATTCATCCACCAACGGGTTTGCCTATGAAAGTTTTATAGATGAACTGGCACATGAAGCCGGGAAAGATCCCCTGGCATTCAGAAAAAGCCATTTGGGTGGTGACGGTGGTGAACGCTACCTGGAAGTTTTGAATAAACTGGAGGAGTTGACGAACTGGAAGTCGAAAGAAAAAAATTCAGGGTGGGGCATAGCATTGACAGAATGTTTTAAAAGTATAGTGGGGGAGGCAGTTAAAGTTTCTAAAAATGCAGAAGGGAAATTGAAGATTGATAAAGTAATTGCCGTGATGGATTGCGGCTGGTATGTTAATCCTGACATTATTAAGGCGCAGGTAGAAGGAAGTATAGTAATGGCCCATGGTGCCGCTGCCTTACATGCCACACACTTCAACGATGGCAAAGCAGTTGAAACAAATTTTCACCAATACCTGATGACCCGTATGAGTGATATTCCGGAAATAGAAGTTCACATAGTGGATAATGATGAAAAACCCGGTGGTGTGGGAGAGCCGGGATTGCCCCCTTTTGCGCCAGCTTTATGCAATGCCATTTTTGATCTCACAGGAAAAAGAATTCGGAAGCTTCCATTTAATATGAAGGAAGTATAATTATCCGGGCTACAAATTATATGGCATGAATTAGTTTAGAATTAGGCGATAAATTTTGGCGCCGGAGAATGAATATGATTAAAAGCCCCAGAATAGCTTGTTGGCAAATTCGTAATAACTTAATTTATCAACATAAGCCAGGGTGAGAAACAGGCTGTCGATCAATCCATGAAACAAGATTAAGATCCAAAGATTGTAATGAAACCTTACATAGGCCCAACTGAATAAAAGACCGAATAAAAAAGTGATGACCAGTCCGGAAGCACCTAAATAGAAATGTGGAAGAGCGAACAGGATAGAAGAAAGCATACTTATAATGAAGTTTTTTCTTTTCCATTCTTCAAACAACAAATTCATTTGCCTGAAAAGAAAACCTCTGAAAAAAATCTCCTCTCCAAACGCCGCACTTATCCAAATGTAAACCAGGTAGCGGGAAAACTTTGCAGGTTGATGCCTGACCCTGTTGAATGTACTGTAATCAGGTTTTTCACTGGTAAGTTTATTTACCAAAGGTTGAATAAGGAGATCCATTAGAATTTCTGCAGAAATAAAAAGCAGTATTGCAATGCCCACTATTTTTAAAGCATTTCCATTTCTTTGAAAGCCGATGCTGTCCAGGTTACCATCTTGCCACAGGCAATACATGATCACCAGGAGGGAAATAATTATAAATGTGTAAGGAAATTTTATCCAGGGGTTAAAAACAATAGAATAAAGTAAAAGGACAGTTACGAAGGATATCCATTTTGATAACCGGGGTAATGATATTTCCTGCATACAATTTTTAACTTGTTTATATGCAATTTATTTTTCATGATAATACTGCCAGGCCACCAATGTAATGAAGTGCGTTTTAAGTGCAATGAACTGAATCCGGGAAAATATTATGTGTTGTAATGTGAAATTTAATTAAATAAAACCTGGAAAGAGTTCCCACTTTCTTTTCTCCTTTATTATTTAATACAGGCTAAATTAAACGATGAAATAAATTTTGTTATTCAGGGTCCTTTTTTTTCTTTTTTCTTCCGGCCGCAGCAGTTGCTCCCTGGTCATCTCCTAATATTTCACCCCAGGGTTTTAATCCATCTACTCTGTCGAATATGGCTTTGAGAATGGCGATGCCGGGTATTGAAAGGAACATTCCGGAAATGCCGGCCAGGGCACCACCCACCAGCACGCCGATGATTGACACCAGTGCATTGATACGAACCTTTGAACTGACCACATAGGGCATAATAAAATTATTATCTATAAACTGTACCACGATTAAGATAACACCAACCCAGATGATATCACCCACGTTGTTTGAAGTAGTAAGAGTAACCGCCATACAAATGACAGAAGCTATCAGCATACCGATATATGGAATCAGGTTTAGCACAGCTGCAAGTAAAGCCAGGAAGATGGCATATTCAATACCAATAATTAGAAATCCGGCCGCATTAAGAATAGTTACGATGGCCATTTCCAGCATGAGGCCTACCATATATCCCTGTACAATACTTTTGGACTCCGTTAGCACCCCTACTACCTGCTGCTGGTAGCGGGTGGCAAATACGTCCAATAAAAATTTATGTATTAGTTTTCGGTAATATAGAAGTAAGAAAGTATAAAGGGGCAATAAGATCAACATGACCATGATACTGGCTACACCCACCAGGGCGGTGCCTATACCTGCTGAGCCGCCTTCCTGAATATTTTGTTTAGCGCTTTCAACTGCAGTGGCTTGTTCCTTTATACTAATATTAAGCCTGTCATTTATCCAACTTTGTAATGTGGAAATATGTTGAGCTAATTTTTCTTTAATTCCGGGCAGATCCGTCATAAAATTGGCTACCTGTGAGGACAGAAAATAAAGGATGCCACCTACAATTAACAGTGCCAGCAAAATAGCCAGAATAATAGCAGGCACTCCCGGAATTCCTCTTCGTATTAGCCAATTAACAACAGGTAATAATAGCATGGCCAGTACAATTCCAAAACAAACGGGCATGATGATATCGCTTCCCAGGTAAATCAATAATCCCAGTATATAAATACTTACCAGGTGCAGGCAAAGCTTAACATAAAATGGGTAGTTAGTAGTGCTCATATGTTGAATATAAAATGAAGATAATCTTTTGAAACATTCCAAAATTAATAGCTGGAAAAACATTCTTTGTAACTTCATTGGCTATGTTTTGTGCATGGTGATAATGATTTTGTTCCCGTATCCCAGGCATGGGTAATGTTTAAATACATTCCGGGAGCGCATTTATCTACTATTGCAAATGGCTGGCATGAGCCACATTTGGGGGAGGCCAACCAGGCTAATTTTGTACGGCAGGTATCCGCATTCTTACGGGGCGATTGGGTCATGAAACAAATGCCGAAATGAAAAATATTATTCATTCAAAATTAACCAGGTAGCCAAACCGGTATCTGCATTTTATAACAGGATTTAGTTTTACACTTATGGGAAAAAATACTATGGAGAAGGTGGCCGGCTTTTATAAGCTCCAGGAAGTTAAAATCACAGATTCTGGATTTAAGCTAAACCCCGACGGCAGTTTTCGTTTCTTTTTTACTTATGGATCTGTTGACCGGTATGGAGCAGGCCAATGGAGCATAGAAAACGACCAGGTGATTTTGCAAAGCAAGGGCTGGGGCGGAAAGGATTTTGCAATGGCAGACTCAAAAAAGATCAATACGGATTTTATTGTTGCTAGAATTGTAGGTGGTAATCCTGTTTTGGTGCGGCATGCCTATTTTAGTTTAAAAAATGGAGAAACAGGTTCATGGATAAAAACAAATGAAAGGGGAGAAGTGGCCTTTCCACTTCAACCGGTAACAACTATATCCATGGTATTTGAATTTTGTCAGGAACGCTATACTCACTTTATGATAAATGATCCGACTCATAATTATTTTGAGTTCCGTTTTGAACCATGGCTGATGGAAGTGTTCTTCACTGATTTTCCATTAAAGATATCGAGGTATGCTTTGTCAGGTAAACATCCGCTGATGAAAGGAGAGAAGTTTGTGTATGAGAAGGCGTGATGTGGGTTGCTTCGCAGCAGGTGTATGGGTTTTACGTGATCGTTTAGTTTAATAATTTATTTCGGCCGCCTGCGGATTCTTTAAAGCTATTTCCATTCTTTTGGTGGCTACTCTATGGTTTAGCATCTTTTTTTGTCTTCCAGTTAGTTTTGTTATTTCGACATGTAGGACAATGCCCTTCTCCCGGTGTCTTCGTCATTGCGAGGCCATATTGAAATTGGTTATTAATGGTTCTTGCTGGCTGACGCAATCTAAAGTAACCTGACCTCATTATACAAGTCATTCCAGTCAGGATTCATAAAGTTGATCATTATTTCTTTTTTATTCCGGCTGCCCCCTTTTATTCTTTTTTCCTCTTCTATTGCTTCCATTATGGTATCAAACCAAGCGTAATAGACGAGTTTCTTGCAATTATATCTCGCCGTAAAACTATTGGGATAAAAATTTTCTTTATGTTGGGCCACCCTGGCTGCAAGGTTGGACGTGACTCCGACATATAGGGTGGTATTGTTCAGGCTGCACATGATGTATACCCATCCTCCTTTTCGCATTGTACAGAGTTTGTGTTTAAAAAGATCGCTTTGTTTTTTGGTTTGCTTCGGCTCGCCGGCAAATTCTTTAAACAATGAAGATACAGCTGGCAGCCTCGCAAAGACGAAGACTCTGTGTTGTTGGGAGTGGCGGAACTTTTTGGTGGATTTGGGATGATTTGATCACTTAAACTTACTATCTTTTAGTGGCAGTCTGGCGGTTTGTTATTTCAATAAGTAATGAAGAGTGCGACGCAACAAACGATGCCCTTTGCAATGCAGGTGGTAGCAAACCCATATTTCTTCTCCCCATTTTTACCAATCTCTTGTGAATAAATGGTTGATTACCAAAAACTGTTTTCATCCTTATTGACTTAAATTCGCCGCTACTTAAAACCTGAATACAGTGAGATTAAAGAGCTTAGAGATCAAGGGATTCAAAAGTTTTGCGGATAAGACCATTGTAAATTTTGACGATAACATTACAGGAATCGTAGGGCCCAATGGTTGCGGCAAATCCAATATCGTGGATAGTATCCGCTGGGTGATCGGCGAACAAAAGATCAGCCAGTTGAGGAGCGAAAACCTGGATAGTCTTGTGTTTAACGGCTCCAAGAGCCGTTCTGCCAGTGGGTTAGCTGAGGTTAGCCTGACTTTTGACAATACCAAAAACCTGCTGCCAACCGAATTCAACACAGTTACCGTAACCAGGAAATTTTATAAAAGCGGCGAAAGCGAATACCGCCTGAATGACGTGCAATGCCGCCTGAAGGATATCCAAAACTTGTTTATGGATACGGGTATCAGTACAGATAGCTATGCCATTATTGAGTTGGGTATGGTTGATGACCTGATCAAAGACAAGGACAATAGCCGCCGCCGGATGCTGGAGCAGGCTGCCGGAATTTCTATATACAAAACGAGGAAAAAGGAAGCCCGGTCAAAACTGGATGCTACGGAACTTGATCTGGCCCGTATTGAAGACTTGCTTTTTGAGATCAACAACCAATTGAAATCGCTGGAAAGCCAGGCTAAAAAAGCAGAGAAATATCATGAGATCAAAAAGGATTACCGGGAGGTGAGTATAGAGCTGGCGAAGGCCGCATTGGAGGGGTTTAATCTCACCTATAGAGAGTTGAATGAACAACAGGAAACAGCAACGGATAAGAAAATAAAATTGGAAGCTGTCATAGCTACTGAAGAAGCGGGGCTGGAGCAGGAGAAACTGGCCTTTGTAGAAAAGGAAAGAGCGTTGCAATCTATGCAGCATAGTTTTAATGACCTGGTGCAAATGGTGCGTACCAAAGAAAATGAGAAAAATCTTTCTGCCCAGCGTCTTGAATATTTAAAAGAAAGAGAAACCAGCCTCAAAGAATTTTTGCAAAAAGCCGGTGGTCAGCTAAAGGGAATTGATGAAAGCATTGCATTTACGGGAACGCAGTTGGAGGAAGAAGAAAAGGCTCTTACGGGGTTAAGCGAAAGACGAGAACAATTAAAGGATGATGCGGATTCAAAGAGAAAAGTGCTGGATGAAAAGAGAAATGCTGTCGATACGTTGCGCAGCGAATACCAGCAGGTACAACGCAGCCAGTTTGAATCGGAAAAGAAAGTAGCAGTAGCCGATACATCCATACAAAACCTGCAAAGAACGGTTACTCAAATTGAAGAAGAAAGGACACACCGGGAAGAACAAAGACATCGCCTGGACCAGGAAAGGATATTGCATGAAAAAGAACTGGAGATAAAAAAAGTTGACCTGGAACAGTTACAACAACACCAGGATAATACCAAAGAGCAGATACTTCAAACACAATCTGTACTGGAATCTTTGCGTAATGAGCTGGCAGAAGAAACAAGAAAGCTAGATTCCAAAAAAAATGAGCACGATCTCCTGAAAAGCATGATCGACTCCATGGAAGGCTATCCCGACAGCGTCAAGTTTTTGCATAATAATTATAACTGGAATCATGAGTCGCCGATACTTTCAGATGTATTATATGTAAAGGAGGAATACAGAACTGCATTAGAAAATGTGCTGGAGCCGTACTTAAGTTATTACCTGGTAAACGACCTGAAAGAAGGTCTGCAGGCCGTTCATTTACTGGATGAAAACAAAAAAGGAAAAGCCAATTTCTTTTTGCTTGATAAATTAACGGAGCAGCCCCAGGATTCAGAGCATTTATTGGAAGGAGCTATTCCGGCATTGAGTGTAGTAGAGGTAGATGAAAAATACAAAAGACTGGCTGCCTATTTATTAAGCAATGTATTTATTGCTGATAGTGAAGATGCCCTGGAAAACAGTAATGGGTATGTGATCATTGAAAAAAATGGCAAGTACGTAAAAGGAAAATACTCTTTGACCGGTGGAAGTGTGGGCATGATAGAAGGAAAAAAAATTGGTCGTGTTAAAAACCTGGAAAAATTACAGGAAGAAATAGCGGACCAGGATAGGGTAGTGGAATCCTTGCGGGCAACCATACAGGCCAGGCATAATGAAGTCATCGCTTTTAATGAAGACCTGAGAGAAAATGCGGTGAGGGAAACAGAAAGGGAAATTCAGCAATTGACTAACCAGGTTTTTTCTTTGCATAATAAACTGGAGAATCTTCACTCCATGCAAAATAACAGCCTTCACAGGTTGGAAGAGCTGGTTCAGCAATTGGAACATACCCAACTTTCCGTAGAAGGTGTCCGTCAGCAATTATCCGTTTTTAACGAGCAGTTGCAGGCCAATGCATCCAGGCTGGCTGAGGCGGATGAGTCTTTTAAAAATGCAGAAGGTGGTTACAGCGAAGCCACCAGGCAGTTCAACGAATTTAATCTGAATGTCACCCGCCAGCAAAGCAAGATCAATGCTTTGAAGCAGGAACTGGTTTTTAAAACCAATCAACTTAATGATCTTAGGTCACAAATAGAAAATAATACCACACAGTTAACTGAAACAGGAAATAATATCGGGCAATCGGAGGAATCCTTAAAAGGAACAGAAGAGGGATTATTGGAATTGATGAGAAAAAAGGAAGAAGAGGAAAAAGCATTGAATGAAGCCGACCAGGCTTATTATAACCTGCGCAACATGCTAAATGAAAAAGAGAGCGGTCTGCGGCATTTGGTTAAAGATAAAGAGCAGGTAGAGCATTTACTGGCCGCCATCAAAGACAAATTGAATGAATTAAAACTTCAGCTTGCAGGAACCAAAGAAAGATTGAATGTAGAGTTTCGCATACAACTGGAAGATATTCTTGAGCAGGAAAGGACCGGCGAAGCGGCCATAGAAGAATTGCAGGAAAAAGCAGACCGGATGAAAAAGCGATTGGAGAACTTGGGCGAAGTAAATCCGATGGCTATCGAAGCGTTTACAGAAATGAAAAAACGTTATGAATTTATCGTGGAGCAAAAGAACGACCTGGTCAATGCGAAAGAAAGTTTGCTGAAAACGATAGAAGAGGTGGAAGCAACCGCTAACCAAAAGTTTCTGAAGACATTTAATTTAGTAAGAGAACATTTTCATAAAGTATTTCAAACGTTGTTTACAGAAGATGATCAGTGTGACCTGGTATTGGAAAACCCGGAAAATCTTGCAGAAACAGGAATTGATGTAATAGCAAAACCAAAAGGCAAACGCCCTTCTTCCCTTACACAGTTAAGTGGTGGTGAAAGAACATTAACAGCAACCGCTTTGTTGTTTGCTATCTACCTGATAAAGCCAGCACCATTTTGTATTTTAGATGAGGTGGATGCGCCGCTTGATGATGCCAACGTAGGGAAGTTCACCAACATGATCCGGCAGTTCAGCGACAATTCTCAGTTCATTATTGTAACCCATAATAAAATGACGATGAGTACGGTGGATGTGATCTACGGGGTAACCATGCAGGAACCCGGTGTAAGTAAACTGGTCAGCGTAGATTTTAGAAAATTAAATCAGAATTGAGAAAGTAATTGAAGACAAAAGAAATAATAAAATAGATTGAACTATCAAGTCCTGTTTTGCAGGACTTTTTCTTTGAAATGATGAAAGAAATTTTTAAAAAATAAATGGATAACCTATGCCTAATTGAAATTGTGCACCTTTAAAAAAGGGATAGCTGAACCATTTATTTTGAAAAGCTGCATCGGATAAGGCTGGGCTGGGATCCTTTATACGATACGAATAATCGAAACGGATAACAAAGAAATCAAAATCGATACGAAGACCGCCACCCGCACCAATTCCAATATCCGTCCACAACCTGCTGGGTTTGAAAATTTCTTCTTCTGGTCGGTCTGGGGCACTTTTCATAAACCATATATTTCCGATATCGGTAAATAATGCGCCATTGACTTTTATACCTAGTGGCTTGCCGATAGGGAACCGGTATTCCGCATTTGCTTCCAGTTGAATATCGCCATAGCGATCCGGTGTTCCAAGGGAATCTTTAAATTCTTTTAAGGTAGAACCCGGCCCCAGCCTTCTCAATGCCCATGCCCGCATACTATTGGGTCCACCGCTAAAGTATTCTTTGAAAAAAGGAAGGTTATTTCTTTTTTGAGGATTGCGTGTAGAATTGAATTCATATCCTGCACCGGCAAATGCACGGAAGGCCATAGATGATTTTTTGAAGCGTATCAGGTGGGCAAATTCTGCATCGAGTTTAATGAAACGATACAGTTGGGAATCCAAAAAGGAATTTCTTATGATGCCTGTCAGTAAACCGGATTGTTCAAAGTTAGTCCGAAAAATATTCAGCTTATTTCGTTTACCTCCGCTTAATGTAATATTGGCAATGACGGATGAAATAAATCCATCGGTAAAAACATTTTTCAAAGAAGGATTGGATTTTATTAATTTATTTAAACTATCTCTTTTTAAAAGGTATGAATATTCAATATTGGGAAATTTAAAGTTGACCAGTAATTTTCTTCTTTGAAATTCATATCCCCATGATCCGTTGATGGTGGTTAAATTATAAAGTAAACGCCTTTCGGTATTGGCAGCATTAAAAGAAAATAAAGTCCTGAAATTATCACGCCGGTTTACCGGTATCAATTTCAGTCCTGGAACAAAACGCGGGAAATAAATATTGTGGCTAAAACTGACCTGCTGCGTTTGTATAAATTGACCCGTGCCGAACTTTTCTCCCAATTCAATACCATACCGGATATTGGAATTGGTGAGGTTGGCGGCTTTGGCAAAATTCCTGTTTTGCAAACCAACGTTTACACCCAAACCCAAAAGATTTCCGGCAACCACACTTTGGTTGATGCTTCCTTCCAGGTTGGTATTGAATGAATATTTTTTAGCCGGGGTAAGGCGTATCACAAAATCAACCGTGTCCTGCCGGGGTAGCTGATCAATATTTACCAGGCGCCAGGTTCCCAAAGTATTAAGTCGGTTGAGGGTCCGTAAATAATAACGCTGCCGGTACAGGCTGTCTTTCGGCAGGTAAATATTGGGGGGGAAAATTTTTGATTTAAACCTGTTGCGATGCTGAACCACCTTAATGCCTTCTACCACTTTTGATCTTGCAGTTAGCCCTGCCGTATCGCTGATGTAATCCGGATAAACGGTTACATTGCCCATATAAAACTTCGTGAGCTTAGCACTGTCAATGCCTCTTAAACGAAATTGAAGGTTGGCCGTAGGATTTTCACGGCGGGCACGAAGCCTTTGCAATATTTCAAGTTGTTCAAAAGGATCAATGCCGGGTTGCAAAAGCGAAACATCCAGTGTATCCCAAAGGCCCACTAATTCATCCCGGGTAAAACGAAGGTATCCGGTGTTGCGGTATAACTCAGTTAATCTGTCAAGTTCGGCTGAAATTGGCCCCTTTGCAAAGGGATCTCCCTTTTTTATAAATGCTTCTTTTCGTGCGGAGTCAGTAATGCCTTGCAACTCTTCATGGCGCATCAAATAACTGATTGAATCCAGGTGCACCTGCTTGCCGGGCCGCACATAAAAATCTATGGTTGTCCTTAGTTGATCGGCCCCCTCTTTTTTTATGGTATGGGCATAATAAATAGAATCGCTGAAATAGCCTAATGATCGCAGCAATGCCTGCATAAAAATGATCGACTTGTCTGCATTACTGCTGTCATAAACAGGAGGGCTTTTCATTACACTCCATAGCAACTTATCCAGTTTTCTTGCCTGCATGCTGTCATCTAACTGGTCAGTAAGGCCAGAAACCAATACTGATTTTTCTTCGTTTGAAAAGTTGCCTATTAAGTTGATATTTGTTTTATAAACAAAAGGCTTGTCGGCCTGGTATTTTTTTACAATGGTGCAGGAGACGAACGCCACAATTAAAGGGACGGCAACAATTGCTTGTAAAGATTTTTTATAAAATAAAGGCTTACCCGATAACATAATTAAATTGAAACAACGTGCTCAGTAAATCTCAGGCCAAATATATCCAAAGTTTAGGCCACAAAAAATTCAGAGATCAGGAAGGAGTTTTTATTGCAGAAGGGCCAAAGATAATTGATGAATTACTGGCATCGGATGAAATAAAAGTAATGCAGATCTATGCGTTGAACGAATGGATAATGCATAAGGACAGTGATACAAATGGAATAGAGATTATTAATATTGACGAAAATGATTTGGCAAAAATTTCACAGCTGGCTACACCCAATAAAGTGCTGGCGATTGTAAAAAAAACGGAAACTCCATTATTTCTTAAAACGAACGGCACCCTTTCCCTTGTATTGGATACAATCCAGGATCCGGGAAATCTGGGCACCATCATACGGATTGCCGATTGGTTTGGCATTAGCCAGGTCATCTGCAGCCGGGAATGTGCTGATCTGTATAATCCGAAAGTAGTGCAATCAACAATGGGTAGTATAACAAGAGTAAAGATGCTATATACCGATCTTGGAACCTGGCTGGAAGAACAAAAAGATGTTTATATATATGCTGCCGCACTTGAAGGACAAAATGTAACAGCGATGAAAAAATTATCGGAGGGCCTGATTGTAATTGGTAATGAATCAAAAGGTATCAGTCCTGAAATATTTGAAAAAGTAGATGTAAGGATCACTATACCACGGCTCGGGAAAGCGGAATCATTGAATGCAGCTGTTGCAGCAGGAATTATATTGTCACATATTACCTGACGTTTTATTGTAGAACAATTTTTCCTTAATATATTAACTAAACCGGATCGCTCTCACAGGTGGTATCTTTTTTACCAAAACGGTTGGGATCAATAATATTAAAAAGCAAACCAGCAGCGTACCGAAGCAAACAACCGCTACCTGCCACCAAATGATCCTGACTGCAGCCTCACTCAGGTAATAGGCATCTTCCTGTAATTTAATAAATCCTGTTGCCTGCTGCAGGTATAAAAAACCAAGGCCAAAGGCTGCGCCAACAATAATTCCTGTAATCGTAATAATGAGGGAATGCCGGAGAAAAATTTTCTGCACGGTCCAGTCCGTTGCTCCCAATGATTTTAATATACCAATCATTTGAATTCTTTCCAATACAAGAATAATAAGGCAGGTAATGAGATTAATTATCGCCACGATGGTCATAAAACCTATCAATACATTGCGGGTGACGTCCTGCATACTAAGCCAGTCAAAAATATTTGGTGAAATATTCCTGATACTTTGCGTATCCCAGGTCAGCGGGAATTTATCCATATAATAAATCTCATCGGCTACGGCATCAATCTTTTTATAGTCTTTTAAAAATATTTCATATCCTCCTGCCTCCGTCGACTGCCAGTCGTTAAGGCGCTGAATCAATTTAATATCCCCGATGGCAAAGGTTTTATCATACTCTTCTATTCCGGTTTTATAAATTCCGGTTACAGTTAATTTATCAGGACGCAACGTGCCATCCGGACGGATAAAATATATCAGAATTCTGTCATTTAATTTTAATGAAAGCTGATGGGCGGTGTAAAAGGAAATCATGATCTCCCGGGTGTAGGTACTATCATTGAATTGGATCGGCCGTCCTTCCTGTATAAATCTTTTTAAATGATTAAAATTGTATGAGGAATCAAACCCTTTGAGTAATACACCCTCTATTTCATCCTTTGTTTTTAAAATCGTGTACCGTGTGGCGAAAGGATGTATGCTCAGAACATCCGGATTTTTCCTGATAGCATCCACCAGGCTGTCATTTTTTATTAACGGGGTTTCCTCGGCTATCAGCGCTTTGAATGGTTGTTTCTCCTGTATGCGGATATGTCCCCAAAAGCTGAATACTTTCATGCTCACCTGTTCCTGGAAGCCGTTAACAAAGGCAAGCGTAATGATCATTACAGCTACACTGATCACCGTTGCCACAATGGACAAACGGATAATGAACCGGGAAAAGGATCGTTGTTGATTAAATGCTATGCGGTTTGCTATAAAGGCTGCAACCTTCAAATTAAAATGTTTGTCTTTATTTCTTTTACTTAATTATTACCGGGCAGATGTAAGTACATTCAGGTCAAAATTAAGCTGATTGCCATATTTATCGGCTGATTTAATCTTTTTTTGCAATATTGCGAATTCAACAGCACTTTAGGGATGAAAAAAATTTTTGCTCTTTCCGTTTTATTCTGTTTTTGTTTTGCGGGGCAGGCTCAATGGCCCGATCATATTTACCGATCCAATATTCATACAGCCAAATTGTTTAAATATGGTGATATTTTTAGTTATCCCATTATTCAATTAAATAGTGGAGAACAATTGGAACTTCATTTTGATGACTTTGATGCTGATGTCAAAAACTATTATTATACGTTTCAGCTTTGCAATGCAGACTGGACTCCATCTACCTTGCCAACCTATGATTATATCCGCGGGTTTCAAACAACCCGGATAAGTACCTACCGGTATTCGTCTATCTCTTTTACAAAGTATACCCACTACCAGGCCATATTTCCTGAGAGGGGTTCTGTGCCTACCCGGTCAGGTAATTACCTGTTAAAGGTTTTTTTGAACAGTGATACTTCTGATCTTTTTTTTACAAAAAGATTTTTGGTGGTTGAAAACAAAGTTGCGGTGGCCGCCCAGGTCAAACAGCCGTTCAATTCTCAATCTTTTCGAACTGATCAGCGCATTCAGGTAATGCTTAATACAGCTAATGCCAGGATCAATACCATGTCGCCACAGGATATAAAGGTTGTTGTGTTGCAAAATAATATCTGGCCTTCGGCAGCTTATCTTAACCGGCCCACCATTTACCGGGGTAATTATTTTGAATACAATGATGATGCCTCCAGCTTTCAGGCCGGAAGGGAGTGGCGATGGCTGGATTTGCGCAGCCTTCGGCTTATGAGCGACAGGATGGATAAATTGGTTGATACAAATGATGCCAGGACCGAAGTGTTTGTGAAGCCAGACATTGAAAGAAAACAGCAGATCTATGTTTATTACCGGGACTTGAATGGCATTTATACTATTGAAAACACCGATAGCAATAATCCCTACTGGCAAAGCGATTATGCATATGTTCATTTTACTTTTATACCACCCGGTAACGTAGCCTATGGCGGAAAAGATATTTATGTCTTTGGTGAATTAACAAATTATTTGCCGGGAGAAAATTCACGAATGGATTTTAATGCCGAAAAGGGTATTTATGAAAAAACCCTTTATTTAAAACAAGGATATTATAATTACTCCTACATCACCATCGACCAGGGAAAAAATGCAGGAAATCGCTTTTCATTTAGCAACACGGAAGGAAATTATACCAATACAGAAAATAATTATACCATCCTTGTTTATTACCGGGCCTTTGGTGCCCGGGCGGATGAATTGATTGGCACCGCACAGGTCAATACACTTGTGGGCAGATAATCTGCTTAGCATATCTTCCAGAATTACCTGGACTTTATCTATAAGAAATATTTTATTTTCTTTTAATACCAAAAGTGCCGTATATGTTTTTTTTTAGGTATTCAGCCAGAAAATTCAGATTAATAAAAAAAGTCTTTGCCGCCAACAAGTAGGGTATAATTTTTGCGTTCGAAAATCAAAGGTCTTGAGTATTTATACGTACTCAGAACGGGTAATTATCCTGTTTGTTTTTTGACGGTGTTTCGTAACTTTAAATGAATAGCATACCCATTGGATTCCTTGAATTAGACAACCCCTGTATTAAACCAAAAAACCTTAATAGTATGGAAAACGTAACGGTACTTCTTGCCAAAAAACAATCCCATTTCAACAAAATTTCTCCTAATTGCACCATCAGTGATGCATTGTGCAGAATGAGTTGCCAGAACACAGATTACCTTATTGTAATGGATGATGATGAAAGGTTCCTGGGCCTGCTCACTGAACATGATATAGCGACCAAAACTATTTTTAATAACCGGTCGATAACGCTTACCAAAGTGAGCCAGATGATGAATACCAGGCTGCCGGCGGCTGATTCAGGGGATTCTGTTGAAGACTGTATGTGTTTGATGAAAAGATTTAATGTACGCTATGTACCGGTGTTTAATAATCTCAATTTCTTAGGAGTTGTTTCTTCTGAAGATATCATCCAGGAAGCCGTTAATCATCGATTTCAAATATTTGACGTAGTGGACAGGAATACCTCCCTGGCCTATGCTCATTGAATAATAACTTCTCGTATAACTTTTTGACCTAAGGACTCATTTACCCGTAGAATAATTTTTTCTTTCTGGTAAATGAGTTCTTGTTTTAGGGGCGCAACATGGGTTGTAATAATTAATTTATCGCCGAAGATTTGCAATTTGTCTGTATAGCGGGCGATCGTTTTACCCATAATTTTTTCCCAGACATCCTCTATTTGCATAGCCTGTATATCACCTTTGATACGGCTTTTGTTTAAAAACTGCTGTATGGCATCACTGAGAGAATATTCACCCATTTGGTAAAGGTAAAATGTTTACATGTTTATTGTCACGTGAATTTTCATATCCTCTGTATATTTCTTATACGTTAATTATAATGAAATCATTTGAAATGGAGTTGATACCTGTTCTAAATGGACAACAAGTCTTTCCTTATTAGTGTCAGTTATAAAAACCTGTCCTTCATTTTCAATGCAAACTTTTTGCAACAAATTGCTGATACGGGTTTCATCCAATTTTTCAAACACATCGTCCAGTAAAAGGAGAGGGGCAAAGCCTTTTTCATTTTTCAATACTTCCATTTCGGCAAGTTTAAGAGCAAATAGAAGGCTTTTTCTCTGTCCTTGCGATGCAATAGCACGGAAAGCCTGCGACCCAAAACTTATTTCAATATTATCGCGGTGAATGCCGGTTGTGGTTCTTTGTTGAAAACAATCTTTCTGCCGGGTGGCTTTTAATAATTCTTCGAATGTAGCCTGCATTAATTCACTTTCATATAGTAAATTAATATCTTCCGCTTGCTTTGCAATATCGAGGTACATATGCTTGACCATGGGAAGAAAAGAGATCAAAAATTCTTTCCTTTTATCAAAAATCTTTTTACCGGGTATTATTAATTGTTCATCCAGCACCTCCAGCAGCGTTAAATTTCTGTTGCCTGATTCAGCAAATGCTTTTAGCAGGGAACTTCGCTGCTGTAAAAGTTTGGTATAGCTTATAAGTTGCTGCAGGTAACTTTCATCCAGCTGTGAAAGCAGCGAATCCAGGAACTTTCTTCTTTCTTCACTTCCCCCGGTTATCAACGAAGCATCGTCAGGGGCAATGACAACACATGGATAATGCCCGATATGATGCGAAAATTTTTCATAAGGCTGGCAATCTAACAAAAACTCTTTTTTACCGTTTTCCCGGAGAATACAAACGGCCTTTTCTTCCTTATACTGAAGCAGGAAATTTCCTTCCACTCTGAAACCACTTTTTCCCTGCTGGGCACTGGTGGAATCAGACCTGGAAAAATAGCTTTTGGTAAAACAGAGGTAATGAATGGCATCCAGGAGGTTTGTTTTTCCAACACCATTATTGCCGCAGATGCCAATAATCTTTTCCGAAAAATCGAATGAACTATTTGTGTAATTTTTGAACTGAATAAGTGATATAGACCTGAGATTAAGCATGTAAAATGCAAGATAAGTTCTAAGTTTTATGTTTGATGGGGTAATGTGGTGATTAAACAGTTCTGTTTCAGGAGAGAAGCAATAAAACTTTAAAAACCCAGAACTTCAAATCTTTGCAACTTTCCCTTATTTTTGCCCCTCAAATTTTTTACCAATTGGCTACCAAATTTTCAAAAGAAACCTACCTCTACTGGTACGAATTAATGCAGTTGATCCGCCAGTTTGAATTAATGGCAGAAGAGAAATATAAAATGGAAGGCAAAATACGTGGATTCTTCCATGCTTATATTGGCCAGGAAGCAATTGCTGCCGGTTGTATGACAGCCACAAAGCCTGAGGACCTGTTCATTACGGCTTACCGGGATCACGGCCTGGCTATTGCAAAGGGAATTTCCGTTGATAGTTGTATGGCTGAATTGTATGGTAAAGCTACCGGCTGTGCAAAAGGTAAAGGTGGTAGTATGCACTTTTTTGGGAAGAAAGAAAATTTTTATGGTGGGCATGGGATAGTGGGTGCACAAATTGGTACCGGGGCTGGTTTGGCCTTTGCTGAGAATTATCGCGGTTCCGACAATGTAGTTCTATGCTATTTTGGTGATGGAGCTGCCCGCCAGGGTATGCTGCATGAAACCTTTAACCTGGCTATGCTCTGGAAACTGCCCGTTATCTTTATTTGCGAAAACAACAACTATGCAATGGGTACATCAGTAGAGCGTACCTCAAACGTAGTGGATATTTATAAATTGGCGGATGGATATGAAATGCCTGCCGATGTAATTGACGGAATGGCGCCTGAAGCCGTACATGAAGGAGTGGCAAGGGCGGTAAAAAGGGCGAGGGAAAAAGGCGGCCCTACCTTATTAGAAATTAAAACATACCGCTACAAAGGACACTCTATCAGTGATCCGCAAAAATACCGGACCAAGGAGGAAGTAGATGAATATAAAGGGAAGGACCCTATTCAAATAGTTCGAAAAAATATCCTCGAAAATAAATTTGCTTCCGAAGAAGAATTGAATGTGATTGATAAAAGAATTGATGATACAGTAACTGCTTCAGTGAAATTTGCCGAGGAAAGTCCCTGGCCAGATGATGATGAAGTATTGAAGGATGTGTATGTCGATAAGAATTATCCCTTTATTATAGATTAAAAGCCAGCAGTAAGCAAAATACTTAAATGATTTTGTGCTTTTAAATCATCTTAACTAATTAAAATAAACAATGTCAGAAAAGAAAATCGTGCAGGATTCAGGAGAAGAAGTTATAGCCCGGGCTAAAGACTTTTGGACAAAATACAGTAAACTTATTTTGGGAGTTGGTGGTGCCCTTATTTTATTGGTTGGCGGGTATCTTGCCTATAATAATTTTGTAAAAAAACCAAACGAAGAAAAGGCTACCGAAGCCATATTTAAGGCAGAAGAATATTTTCGGAAGGACTCTGTTAGCCAGGCTCTGAACGGAGACGGTCAATATATGGGATTCTTAAAGATCATTAGCAAATACGGAGGTACAGATGCAGCTAACCTGGCCAGCTTTTATGCCGGCAGTTGTTATATCAAGCTAAATGATAACGCAAATGCTATCAAATACCTGAAGAAATTCAGCTCGGATGCCAAACAAATTCAGCAAAGAGCCTATAAGCTTTTGGGTGATGCTTCAGCCGATGCAGGAAAGAATACAGATGCACTGGATTATTATAAAAAAGCGGCGCATCATTTTGAAAAGGATGAAGCCAATTCCTCTGAAGCACTTTTTATGGCTGCTTATTTTGCTGACAGGGTAATGAAAAATCAAAAAGAAGCCATTTCACTATTTAAAGAATTGAAAGAGAAATATCCTAAATCCCAGTATGGATTTGAAGCAGACAATTACCTGGCTCAGTTGGGAGTTTATAATGTGAATTAATTTTATGGCTGATATCGCAAACAGCAAACTTTTACAAATAGATGCAGGCATTCTGAATTTACAGGGTGCCTGTATTGTTTTGGTGAAAACAGAATGGAACGCATCTGTTACCGGAGAATTGGAAAAGGGAGCTATTGATACCTTACAAAAACATGGGATCAAAAAAATAATTACCGTAACAGTTCCCGGCGCAGTGGAAATTCCTTTTGCAATAAAAAGTTTTTGGGAAAATGCAGGAAAGAAAAAAAGGCCCGATGCGTTTATTGCGCTGGGTTGCATTATCCGGGGGGATACACCTCATTTTGAGTATGTATGCAATGCGGTTACAGATGGCATTGTTCAATTGAACCTGCTTTTGCCTGTACCAGTTATTTTTGGTGTATTAACTGTTAATAATGAAGAGCAGGCAACCGAAAGAATTGGAGGCAAACACGGGCATAAAGGTGAAGAGGCGGCAATAACTGCTTTAAAAATGATCAGCCTGAGATCTTCATTCATGAAAAAACGCTAAAGCCAGGTTCGCTTTTTAATAAGCATTCGAGTATTATTAACCAGAAGTTTTCCTGCTGCATTCAGAAATGTAATTATGAACGTTCAACTTTTTATTCCTTGTTTTGTTGATCAGCTCTATCCCGAAACAGCCTTTAACATGATCAGGGTTTTAGAAAAAGCAGGCTGTACAGTCAATTACAATGCTGATCAAACCTGTTGCGGGCAGCCCGCATTCAATGCAGGCTTTTGGGATGAGGCAAAAGCGGTGTGCACCAAATTTTTGAAAGACCTGGAAGGAAGCGATTATATAGTAGCTCCCAGTGCCAGTTGCGTAGGTTTTGTCAAAAATTATTATAGCCGCTTGTTTGAAAATTCTTCTTTCCATCACGTCGTTACCGATAACAGTAACCGAATATTTGAATTCTCAGAATTCCTGGTTAAGATTTTAAAAGTGGAAAATTTCGGGGCCGTTTTTAACGCCAAAGCCACTTATCATGACAGCTGTGCCGCACTTCGGGAATGTAAAATAAAATCAGAACCCCGAAAACTTTTATCTTCTGTTAAAGGCCTGGAAATAATTGAAATGAATGAAGTAGAAACCTGCTGTGGTTTCGGAGGAACTTTTGCCATAAAATTTGAAGCCATCTCCATGGCGATGGGCGAACAAAAAGTAGAAAATGCTTTGGCTACCGGCGCCAGTTGTATAATATCGACCGATCATTCCTGCCTGATGCATTTACAAGGGTATATAAATAAAAAAGGGTATCCGTTAAAAACTATGCATATTGCCGATGTGCTCGCCAATGGATGGTAGTCTTTCCTATTATTAGAGTCGTTTGCTACTTATACCCAAACAAAAAAATGCCGGCATTATAAAAAATACCGGCACCGTCTTCTGTTCTTTTAATAAACCGTCAGATTCAAGAATTAAATACTGTGCTTATTATTTGGTCTTTAAGGCTAAATGGTCGCATGAAAAAGGGACACTGATTTATAATAGAAGGATACAGTTAAAATAATGTACGAAAAACGCGAAAGCCCGGATTTAAAAAATAAAAAAATCCCGTTATGGTAAACAGGATTTTAAAATTTCCACACGATGCTTATGGCATCAGTACGTGATCAATTACATGGATAACTCCATTGCTCTGGTACACATTGGGAATAGTAATGGCAGCCATTCCACCTTTTTCATCTTTTACCATCCACTTTCCGCCTTTCTTCATGATCCATAATTTTCCACCTGCAACGGTAGTTAATTCTGCCGTTCCGTTTCCTTTCTTCGCCCAGCTTTCCAATTCTTTTGAATCCAGTCTGCCCGCAACTACGTGGTAGGTAAGTATACCGGTTAACATTTCTTTATTCTCAGGCTTTACTAAAGTTTCCACTGTTCCTTTTGGTAACATGTCAAAAGCAGCGTTGGTGGGAGCAAATACTGTGAAAGGACCAGCACCCTGAAGTGTTTCAACCAGGCCGGCAGCTTTAACAGCGGCAACCAGGGTAGTGTGGTCTTTGGAATTAACAGCATTTTCCACAATATTTTTTGAAGGATACATGGCAGCTCCGCCAACTTCTACGGTTTTTTCCTTCTGTGCAAAAGATACATTCATTAACAATGCTGCTGCCAGCATTAATCCGATTGATTTAATTGATTTCATAAATTATAGCGTTTGTTTAAAATTTAATGGCTAGTTAAATAGCCGATGCAAACAAATACGAGAAGATGGTTTGATTTGGTTTTAAAAATTATCTGTTTTATTTATTCACTTCCCTTTACTTTTGAAATCCATAAAAAACAATAACTCGTATGGCATACTGGTTGGTTAAATCAGAACCCTCCGTTTATAGTTGGGAGCAATTTGTTAAAGAAAAACAAACCGTTTGGAGCGGAATCAGAAATTATGCAGCCAGGCTGCATATGCGTAATATGAAGAAGGGAGACGAAGTTTTTTTTTACCATAGTAATGAAGGAACCAATATTGTTGGCATTGCTAAAGTTATAAAAGAAGCATACCAGGACCCCACAACTGATGATGAACGGTGGGAGGCAGTTGACCTGAAGCCTGTCAGAAAGCTGAAAAGCTCCGTTGCACTTGGCCAGATAAAAGAAGATAAACGATTAGCAAATATGGCCCTGGTACGAATAGGGAGGTTATCATTGCAGCCGGTTACGGAAAAGGAATGGGATATCGTTATGGAAATGGCGGGAGAGAAGAAGTAGCAATTATCATTTCATTATTATTTCTGAATGACCGGTTCAATTTGACCTGTGTTTTTCAACCAGTATATGTTGCGACAGGAAAGAAAGTTGTTTTCATCTTCGCCTACTATGAAATTGTTATTATGAGTGTAGTTGGCATTATTTATTTAAGGATAATTTGATTTAATTTTCATGCAGAAATTTATTTTAAATAAAGTCAAGTGTCAGGAAAGAAAAAATTAGTTGTACTATCTGGCGCTGGTGTCAGTGCCGAAAGCGGATTGAAAACATTTCGCGACAGTGATGGCTTATGGGAGGGATATGATGTAATGGAAGTAGCTACACCAGGTGGATGGAAAAGAAATACGCAATTGGTGTTGGATTTTTACAATATGCGGCGCCGGGACGTTATAAAGGCTATGCCAAATGATGCACATACCGGGCTCGCCGCGTTGGAAAATGATTATGATGTTACCATTATAACTCAAAATATAGACGATCTTCATGAAAGAGCGGGATCAACAAAAGTTTTACACCTGCATGGTGAAATATTTAAAATGCGCAGTGAAAGGGATGAGCACCTTATTTATGATATCCGGGAAGACATTAAACTGGGGGACCTGGCTGCAGATGGCGCTCAACTCCGGCCCAATATTGTTTGGTTCGAAGAACCTGTGTATATGATTGAAGAAGTGATACCTTTTATTCACCAGGCGGATATTTTTGTTGTGGTAGGCACTTCATTAGTTGTTTATCCGGCAGCCGGATTAGTAAATTATGTACCATCGGCAACGCCGAAATATATAATAGACAAACAGGTTCCTTTTACTTCTAACTTTCGCCACCTCATCGCTATCGAAAAACCGGCAACAGAAGGTGTAAAGGAGCTTACCAGGCTACTTAAAATTTGAATCAGGAATTTTCACCGCTATCCTGGCCATAAAAAATCACTCATGTGGAAAAATCGGCACTAATGTTTTCAAAGCGGTGATCCATGCCTGCGGGTACAAATAAATTATCTCCTTTTTTACATGTTAGTCTTTCACCAGCCCTATAAAAAATTCCATCCCCTTTTATTATTACATAAATTTCATCCTGTTTATATGCGGACTATTTATCCGTTTTTATTGGTGTAAAAAATTCTATCACCCTGCTTCCGTGATGCATGACGGCAATAAAAGGAAACTCATCTTCCTCTTTCAGTAACGCTTTGCCCTCTACCGGAGAAAATTCGTATTTCATAATACCTCCTCAATAAATTTTATTCCATGTAGTTCCAGTTCTTTCAATACTGGTTCGTAAACATCTTTTACAGTAGGGATGTGTAAGCCCCGGAGTTTGATTGTATCATTCAGGATAAGTTTGGCTGCAATTCCTAACGGCAATCCCACTGTTTGCGCCATGGCTGTTCGCAAATTGTTTTCTCCTTTTACTATCAATGAGCTTTTAAGTGAAGATTTTTTTCCCTGGGTTATAAATTCAAACTCGTGAAGCATTACGATCATATCTTTATCCTCTGCCATCAGGGCCAGCTTTTTTTCAAGAATATGTTGCAATACATCGGCAGAACTGGTAGCTGTTGAAGGGATTTCTTCATTACTTAAAAGCCCCAGATAGTCAAACATTCCTTTGATTATTTCCTTGTCATCATTTTTTGAAAAAGCATCCAATAATTCCTGAAAATTTATTAAGGAGGTGTGTGAATGGATGCTCTTGTTTAACCATGCCTGGTAACTGATCCCTTTTACTGCTGCAGCCGCTGCAGATTTACCTTCTTCCGTAAGTGATGCCTTCACGATCAGGTTCCAAGCTTTGCAAAATAATGGGTGTCTTAATGTTGTTCTTATAAAAGTAGACGCCTCCTCCAAACGGTATAAGGGAATATAAGATAAAGAATCACGGTTAGGATAAAAGGCCAGGTTTCCAACGCCCGGAATATTTACCGTTTCATTGTTATCAAACACAGAATGGTAAGGAACATTGAAGATTTCATCATTTTTTTTAAAAACCGCCCCCGCTTTACCGGCCTGTACTATGTTCCTTGGGTTCCAGCTAATCTTATAATGCCATGGATTATTATCACTTTCCGGTGCTACCAGTCCACCACCATGTGATCTGAACGAACTTATGCCTCCTCCTGTACTATGTATTTCATCTATCAATTTCATGGCGCTCATGTGATCAATGCCAGGATCAAGACCCATTTCAAACAGAAAAAGAACATCTTTATCTTTTAGGACAGGCTGCATTCTTTTCATTTCATCATCCACATAAGAAGCGGTTAGCAGGTGTTTCGAAAATTGTAAACAATCTTTTGCTACTTCGCTATGAAGAACAGGCGGCAGCATGGAAATTACAATGTCTGATTGAATGATATATTCTCTTCTTTTTTCAACATTCATAATATCAAAGGAAATGGCGGACGCAACAGGCGATCCTTTAATTTTATTCAGTGCAAGTTGAAGATTAGTATCAACGACAATAAGTTTCCAATCTTCTTCTTGGGCATTCTCTGTCAGGTAATCAATTAAAACAGTTGCGGATTTTCCTGCACCAAATAAGAGTATTTGCTTCATCAGGCAAATATCTTAAATCAGAGAAAACCATTGGCACTTTATTTGGAATTTAAAGTAGAATAAAAACTATTTTCAGTTTAAATTTTTATGTTATGAAAAAAACTTTTCTTTTTGTAGGTCTTATTGTTGCTACCACAACATTTGCTCAAAATTTTTCAGGTGGAATAAAGGCAGGAGCTAACTTTTCCAATTTCACCGGTGGGGATTTTGATGCAGTAAAGAAAAAAGCAATTGCAGGTTTCCATGGTGGTGTTTTTCTTAATTTTTCCTTTGGGGCATTATCTCTACAACCTGAGGTTTTAATATCTACCCAGGGAGCCCGTATAGACAGTGTAAGCAGAAGCTATGATTGGAAGGTTACATATGCTACTTTGCCTGTTCTTTTAAAATATAGATCCGCAGGCGGATTCTACCTTGAAGCGGGACCACAAGTAGGTTTTAAGATAGGTGAAAATATTTCGGATGAAACGATTGAAGACTTTGCAAAGGATCTGGATCTTTCCGCAGCAGCAGGATTAGGATTACAGACAAAAGGAGGTTTAGGAATTGGTGCCCGGTACCTGGTTGGCTTGACTAAGGTAGGAGACTTTAGTCCCGCAAAAAACATCGATCCTGATTTTAAAAACAGTGTATTACAAGTCGGCGTTTTTATAACACTGGGAAAATAATAGGCGTATTCTTAATACCGGAAGTAGAATATTAAACTAACTGAAGGGTGAAATTTATGCGGAAGAAGGCTTGTTGATTTTTAGCGGGAACTCTGCCTGCCTTAAAGAGGATAGCTGTACACTTTAAATGATAGAGTAAGTCTGGTCACATGCCCGCTACCACGTCAGTATTTTGTTTGCTTTCGAAATCAATAATTTTATATTCAACTTTTATTCCCCTGTTTGTATCAGGAACCTTTATTGTAGATGAGCCGTTGGGAGCTATGGATTTAAATTTTATATTTTCGGTTCTTAAAGTTTCTTCGCTTGGTTTCAGGTAAAGCAATTGCACGATCACATTTTCAATTTCAAATTTCGAATTATTGGTGACCGTAATAAACAAATTACGTATGCCTCCAAAAGCTACTCGCTTATAATCATTACTTGCTACAGACACCAAATCACTCAAAGAATTTTTCTCAGTTTTTACATTTACTGTACTACTATTTTCTGAGGTTCTTATTTTCTTTTCTCTTTCTGCACCTGAAGAATTGAATTCCTCATCCCTCTTAAATTGCCTGTTCTCAAACTCATCACTACGCTTAGGTACTATCAGCATAGTTTCTTTTCGGATTCTTAAATTGGTTTGTTCACCGTCCAAAGACTGACCTTTCTCAATTTTCTCTGCGTTACCTGCCTGATTATGCAGATTTTCTGAAGATGGGATTCCAGTTGATGGCGACATTTCTTCGATTACTAGTAGCGATTCTGGTATTTCCTCTTGCCCATTGCTTTTAACCACAGGTAGAGATGGAATAGTTTTATCAACGGAGGTTGTTATATCCTTTGCTGGTTTTGATTTAATAATAAATCCAGCTAGTACTCCAAGGGCCAAAATGCCGGCGAAAATGGCTGCTTTTTTTAAAATAGTTCTTGCTATTTCTTGCTTTGCATTTTTATCTTTCCTGGTTTGAAGAGTTTTCACATACATTTCCTTGATCTCATCAAGCGGCTTGGAATACTTTATTTCCGGTTCAGCATGTATTTCAGCAGCAGCCAAAACAGTTGCAGTTGCAGATGCAGATGACTGCACAACAGGTTCCGGTTTCATCGTTATTACTTCCTTCTTTCGATCCGGTAAAGTAACAAATACGGATTTTTTGTGTGTATAGGCTGCTTTATTCTTATTACAAATGGGAGCAGGAGATTGGGGTTCACTAGAGTCCGGCGATTCCGGCAATTGTTCTTCTTTGCTTTTCTTGTAAAAACGATCGTAGGGCTGCTCTTCAATAACCGGTGCGAATGGCTTCAATTCTTGTATTTCGCTGGGATAGCGCCAGGCCGCACTCTTACCTTGTACCCAAACAAGATCGTAAGGTTTTAATCCGGAACTAAGCAACTCATCCATTGTAAACGGACCGCTTTCTTTATTGTTTCGGAGTAATAAATAACTTGCCATTTGATGGGAGTGCTTTGAGACCACTAAGTAAACGAAAATTTATGCCGTCAAGTGCCAAAGGCTTGTTATAAAAAACCTTTTCTAACATTTTCGAAATTGATTAAATAAGGTGGAAAAATAGGGTAAAAAACAAGCAGCTTTATCAGGTTTTAAACTTCAAAAAAGGTAGATTTGCGAGCCTTTTAGAAAAGCCCGGAATTTGGCCTTCAGAACCCGGGAAACATCCACAAAAGGTAGCTTTCAAATCAGGCTTGTATCTCCGGGTATGTAATAATTTAATCAACAAAACGAATCAAAATTCCGAATAATCAGAGCACAGCATGGAAGATAATTTTGAACCTCAGGAAACAAGTGATATTAACAGGATCATTCCGGTTAACATAGAAGAACAGATGAAAACGGCCTACATTGATTATTCAATGTCCGTAATAGTCGGTCGTGCATTGCCCGATATCAGAGATGGATTGAAACCCGTTCACCGCAGGATCTTGTATGCCATGAACGAATTGGGTTTGCGGTCAAACAGGCCTTACAAGAAATCGGCTCGTCTTGTGGGAGAAGTATTGGGAAAATATCATCCGCACGGAGATATGTCAGTATATCATGCAATGGCACGGATGGCCCAGGAATGGAGTATGCGCTACACCATGGTAGATGGTCAGGGAAACTTTGGTAACGAAGATGGCGATGGACCGGCAGCAATGCGATATACAGAGGTGAGGTTAGAGAAGCTGGCTGAATACATGCTCGATGACCTGGATAAAGAGACGGTCGACTTTCAATTAAACTTTGACGATTCAGAAAAGGAACCAACGATCCTGCCGACAAGAATTCCATTATTGCTTATAAATGGTTCCAGCGGTATAGCCGTAGGTATGGCCACTAACATAATGCCTCATAATCTAACAGAGGTCATTGACGGATGCATTGCCTTTATTGACAACCGCGAAATCTCCATTGATGAGTTGATGCAATATGTAAAAGCTCCCGATTTTCCTACAGGTGGAATCATCTATGGGATGGATGGCATAAAGTCGGCTATGCATACCGGCCGTGGCCGGGTGGTATTGCGTGGCAAACTTCATGTAGATGCCAAACCCAGCGGACGTGAACAAATCATCATCACCCAGGTACCCTACCAGGTAAATCGTGATGAACTGACCAATCGTATCGGTGTATTGGTCAATGAGAAAGTAATTGAAGGAGTGGCACATGTTAACAACGAATCAAATAATAAAGAAGGAACAAGAGTTGTTATTGATTTGAAGAGAGACGGGGTAGCCAACCTTATCATCAACTTGCTGTACAAGCATACAGACCTGCAAACATCCTATGGCATCAACAATGTTGCTATAGTTAAAGGACGCCCCCGTACTCTGAACCTCAAAGACATGATCACCGAGTTCGTGGAGTTTCGTCACGAAGTAGTTGTTCGCCGTACACAGTTTGAATTAAGAGAAGCAGAAAAGAGAGCACATATCTTACAAGGCTACCTGATAGCATTGGATCATCTTGACGAAGTGATTGCCCTGATCCGTGCATCTGCAACACCGGATGTAGCAAAGGAAAATTTAATCAACGCAGGGTGGGGGTTAGATGAAATTCAGGCAAAAGCTATCCTGGAACTTCGTCTGCAGCGGTTGACAGGAATGGAAAGGGATAAAATCAAACTGGAGTATGATGAATTAATGAAACTGATCACCCATTTAAAGGAAATTTTGGCCAACGAAGGATTGCGATTTGATATCATTAAAAAAGAACTGGTTGAAATAAAGGACAAATTCGGCGACGAAAGACGTTCTGAGATCACTTACCTGGATAATGAGATGAGCCTGAAAGATCTTATCAAGGAGGAGGATGTGGTGATCACCATTTCGCATTTGGGTTATATTAAGCGTACACCGGCAGAGGAATTCCGGGCGCAGAAAAGAGGAGGCCGTGGAGTTATGGGCGGTAAAACACGAGAAGAAGATTATATAGAACACCTTTTTGTAGCATCATCACATCATACTTTATTATTTTTTACCGAAAAGGGAAGATGTTACTGGCTCAATGTATACCAGGTGCCGGAAGGAGAAAAATCCGGCAAAGGAAGAGCGATCCAAAACCTGATACAATTGCCACCCGATGATAAAGTAAGAGCTATTATCGATGTGAAAGACCTGAAAGATGAGGAGTTTGTAAATTCTCATAATATCCTGCTTTGTACAAGGAAAGGGATCATTAAAAAAACGGCACTGCAGGATTTCAGCCGTCCCCGTTTAACTGGTGTAAATGCCATTAACATTACCGAAGGGGATCAATTGTTAGAAGCAAAAATGACTGATGGCAAATGTGAGATTATGATGGGCGTGAAAAGTGGAAGAGCAATCCGGTTCTCTGAGGAAAAAGTAAGAGCAACGGGTCGCGGGGCGATAGGAGTAGGAGGCATTGAAGTAGAGGACGAAAGCGATGAGGTAGTTGGTATGATTTGTGTAAATCCTGAATCGGATGCTTCAAAAACCGTTTTGGTGGTAAGTGAAAAGGGATACGGGAAGCGGACAAAAATGGACGAATACCGGTATACCAACCGGGGAGGTAAAGGGGTTAAAACGATTCAGGTTACAGAAAAAACAGGCAAACTTGTAGGCTTGCTGGATGTAAACGAATCCGAAGATCTTATGATCACCTGCAAAAGTGGTGTTACCATCCGGATGAAAGTAGCGGATATCAGCGAACAGGGACGGGCAACACAGGGAGTAAAATTGATCCGGCTCGATAATGGAGATGAAATTGCTGCCATTACCCAATTAGATGACCAGGTGCAGCAAGAGAATGAGTTAAACGGAAACAATAACCATGGCGATACAGACGCAACGAATACAGATGAAAATTCATCTTTAGACGATACTGCAGAAAAATAAACATAATATTTTATCATTTTAAGTCAATGAACGTTATGAAAAAAATCACTTTCTCCTTATTAATGCTGATGCTTGCTTTCCTGGTAAAAGCCCAGAGTTACGATGAAATAAAACAATTCTTATTATTGGGGCAGTACAAAAAAGCAAAAGAAGATGTTGATAAAAGAATGACCAATGCAAAATTTGCATCAAAGGCTGAAGCCTATATTTTAAAATCTTCTATTTATGCCGCCATGGCTGCCGACAGTGCTATTGAGAGCACGCCGGAAGGAGCCACTCTTAGGGCAGAATCAGAAGCTGCTTTTACCAAATACCAGGAGATGGATCCCCAAATGGAATTACTAAAGGATCCTGTATATCAAAATGCACCCGCCCGCATTTATACCAATCTTTTTTCGCAGGGGTATAAACAATATGAGGATAAGAAAATGGCAGAGTCCTTTGAGACATTTAAAAAAGTAGACGCTTATTCTGCTATATTGACCAGCACTGGATTATTAAAGACAAGCTTAGACACCAACGTTGTTATTCTGGCTGGTATTACAGCAGAAAATAGCGGTAATAAGGATGAAGCAGCGAAATATTATGGAAGGGTTGCCGAATCCCGGTTGGCAGGCCCCAGTTACGAAAGCATCTATCGTTTCCTGGTCACGCATTATTTCACCAAGAAAGACATGGCTGGATTCGATAAATATAAGGCCCTTGGAAAAGAACTTTATCCTGATAGTGAATTTTTTACTTACGATAAAACGGATTTTGCAGTAGGACTTGAGGCCACCTTTGATGCAAAAATGAAATCATTAGAATCAGTATTAGCAAATGATCCAAAAAATTACAAAGCAAATTTATCAATCGGTCAGTTGATCTATGATACCTTGAATTCAAAAGAAGAGGGAGCAGTACTTCCTTCCAATGCAGAGGAACTGGAAAAGAAAATGGTGGCTGCTTTTAATGCAGCCGGGGAATCAAAAGCTGACGAAGAGTTACCCTACCTTGTTATTGGTGATTACTTTGTAATGCTGAAAGCTGATAAAGTAAAAAAGGCTGATAAAAAATATGCTGAATATATGGAAGCCGGCAGGGTTCCTTATGAGAAAGCAGCGGAGATCTTGTCTAAAAAAACCGATCTTACTGCCAGCTCTAAGCAACAGTATAAAAAAGTAGCTGGTTTTCTGGAAGATATTTACAATTTTAAAAAGGACCAGGCAAAAGGTAAACCGGCAGAGATTACAAAATATACAGCCGAAGCAAAGAAATGGGGCGACTTGTATATGAGTATAAAATAAAATTGAATGGTAAGAGTAAATCCGTCCCGCAGCTGTGGGACGGATTTTTATTTAATATCAAAAAAGATAGTGGTGTAAATATTACCCACAAGGAAAGCAAGGAATCCAAAAATGAATGCAGCACATAAAGGCCATAAAAAATACATAAAGACAGGATGGAAATACCATTTGGTATCTGTTGTTAAACTTTGCATTTTACCTGTAAAAGCGGCTAATTGGTGAATGGCTGGTCTCCTAATGAAAACAGGTTCATGTTTTGGAGTAACAGGTATTTGTTTTGAAGTAATAACCGGCGTTCTTATTTCTTTAGTATTTGTTGTAGATAATTCAGGCTTCTTATGAAAAACGAAATTCTCCGCCTCTTCAAAATTTTCAGCATCGAAAGCGCCGGGATTCAATTTCGTCAAAACCTTTTTGGCAGGGTTGGGATAATAAATAATATTTTTCTTAAGCAAAGTTTCTTTGCCCATTTCGCAAAGTCCTGTTGATATGCGGCCCCGGAATGCATCCCGCTTCCATGCTACCGGGTGAGCAGAAGTCTTATGCTCTTGAAAAATGAGTTCACAGGCGATTTTTAATTCAGGTGTCATAGTAACGTTTTACGGCGTAAAAAAAATAGCTTGGCCGTTCACAAAAAGATATTGCGTGGGATTCGTAGAATAATTGAAGAGTGGGGTTAGTAGTACCCCTAAGTTAAAACAATTCTAAGAGTAATATCCAATTTAGGACAAAAAAATGCAGGTATAACAAGCAAAATTCTCCCAATTATCGCTAAGGATCTGGTTCCGCCGGAATAAGATCATTAAATGACTTTTATTAATTTCAAAACTTCTAAAACAAGCAGGATAAAGGCGATGATAAATGCAGAAAAGGCAAGTCGCCTGGTTGTAGTATATCCTTTCATGTGCTGTTTTAATTCATCCACCTCTATAAACCATCTTTCTTTTCTCTGGCCGTAGTGGCTGGTCAGCCTGTCTTTTATGTAATCGAAGGGTTTGTCGTCAAATGCCGGAGGCATGCCTTGCAGCAGTTCCCGGGTAGATTCATTCAGGAGGTAAGTTTCCATGTTTCTAAAATCCAGTTCAGTAACCAGCATTTCCCTTTTTTTAAACTCGTTCAATATCTTTTGCAGGTCCTTTATATTCTGTCCCTGGTTATTTAATTGCGAAAATATCCAGGACGCATGGACGGGCCGGTTAATATTCATCAGATACTTGAGAACAGGATTAAAGTGTGCAACGTTCATTGCCCAATTTAAAGCATTTCAGAAAATGGGAAGGAAGTAAGATGAATTTTTTGTTTGGTTGAAGATATATTTCCTGAGTGTTTAAGATTTACATTTCTAAAATCTACATTCAGGTCTTAGAGTAGGATTATTTTTATTTCAATTTGCTAATTTTTGAAATCAGGTTGAATGAGGCCTGCCTATGTCCATTCCGAATTTTAAAAGGCATCAAATAGCGTAGGATGCAATTTGTAAGATGTTTGAGGTATTCCAATCAGATCGTAAGAGTTAAATCTGTAGATTACTTATACTTAACATAATATAAATTATAGGAAAAATTATTTCAATTTTATCTGAATTGACCAATTCGGTCCAGACCCAATTTTATTAGACGCCGCAAAATTTCCCATATTAATCGCCAGCGCAAAATTCATCAGACTATTGATATAAGACAGTGTTTTTCCTTCTGACACATCCCCAAACGTATTGACAAACGGAATGACACCGGCATAAACTAAGGAATCTTTTATTGAAACCTGAACCTGTAAGGAATCACCAGGTTTAATTCCGGCTGTTCTGATCATTTCATCCGGAACATTAGACCAAACATTTCCATATTGAACATCCAGCACAGGAATGTTTCCTTTTATCCAACCCTTTTCATTGACCGGCTTTTGATAATCGATAGTTTGTATTGCCCCTTTTAATAGAGGACCAACCTTATTAAACGAAATAGTTCCTGATGCAAGCCTGGCAGCCGTATACATATAAACATCACGCCCATGGAAGGTAAAGGAACTGCCAGAGCCTTTTCGCCTGTTTACCGATTCATCAATTGTGCGAACAGCCTCTATTCCTTCTGTTCCTGCTATAAGCGCAGCAGAACCATTGTCCGGCAATACGATATAATGACCCTTTTTTGTTTTCAAAACTATCGATTTGCGGTTTGTACCAACTCCCGGATCCACCACAGAAACAAAAACAGTATTGGCCGGCCAGAACGGAACAACCTGGTTTAGCCGGTAAGCCGCTTCCCACACATTAAAGGCCGGAATCTCATGAGTGAGATCAGCAATAATCAAATTCGGGTCAACATCAAAAGCAACACCTTTCATTGCGGCAACAGCGCCGTCTTTCATTCCGAAATCAGTCTGAACAACCAGGAGACCGGGTGTCTTTTTTCTATCCCCACATGAAATAAAAAGGATAAGTATGATTACCTGAATTACGGCTTTCCGCATTGATGTTTATTTTATGAGTAAAGTTATTTATTTGCAGGATCACGATACTAAGGGATCAATTGCTAAAGGAACATACAATGGCACATTGCACACACATAGTAAAATGGGTTGGCAACTCACAATTGCGGTTTAACGAGCTTTTTAAATTGTTTTTGAATGATGAATACCGGGTGGTTCAACGGGCAGCCTGGCCAATAAGTTATATTGTGATTGCTCATCCCAACCTGATAAAAAAACATTTTTCTGCTTTGCTGGCCAATCTTCAAAAGCCAGGTATTTCAGAAGCTGTCAAAAGATACACCATCCGTTTGCTACAAGAAATAATTCCCGCCAGATTTCACGAGTTGGTAATGAATATTTGCTTTCAGTATAACGAATCGCCATTAGAACCTCCGGCAATTAAAACTTTTTCTTTAAACGTTTTACATGGTTTGTCTAAACAATATCCTGAAATAAAACCGGAATTAAAAGTCATCATTCAAAACCAGTGGGATAATGAATCGAAGGCATTTAAATCACGTGCCGAAAAGATAATCCGGGTTATTTAAAGTGATTAATTGAGATTATTTTACAGGCGGTTTATCAAATTCTCTGAATATTAATCTCAAGTTCTGGTCGTACGTAAAATAGTTATAGAGCCAGTTGACGAAAACAAAAAACCGGTTCTTTACCCCCAAAATGAGCATCAGGTGCAAACCCATCCATATCATCCAGGCAAGAAAACCCCCAAAATGCAGTTTTGGTTTGGGTATATCAACAACTGCCAGGTTTCTGCCAACAGTTGCCATAGAACCTTTGTCATGGTATTCAAAATCAAAAAATTTCACTGATTTTCTCTCAGCTCTTACCAGGTTTTCGGCAAGCATCGCTCCTTGCTGCATAGCCACCGGAGCCACCTGGGGATGTCCATCAGGATATTTTGGTGTTTGCATATAGGCAAGGTCGCCTATGGCATATATATTATTGTGGCCTTCTATTTTGCATTGCCTGTCAGTTTTTATCCGGTTACCACGGGCTATTAAGCTTTTATCAATTCCTTCTGGCACATTCCCTTTAATTCCGGCAGCCCAAATTACTGTGCTGGCAGGTATAGTTGTACCATCCTTCAGTGCTACATCAGTGCCACTATAACCATTAACCAACGTATTGAGTCTTAACTCAACACCCAACCTGCTGAGATATTTTATTGAATCATTTGTTGATTTTTCACTCATGGTGGCAAGTATTCTGTCAGCACCCTCTAATAAAAAAATATTCATTTTAGAGAAATCAAGTTCCGGGTATTCTTTGGGCAGTATATAATTTCTCATTTCAGCCAAAGCTCCTGAAACTTCTACGCCAGTTGGACCGCCACCAACAACTACAATATTCAACAACCTTTGTAATTCATCAGGGTCCTTTACCGTTACGGCCAGTTCAAGATTTTGCAATATGCGGTATCGTAGTTGCAAAGCCTCTACGGTAGATTTCATGGGAAAAGCTTTATCGGCCATATGCGGGTTGCCGAAGAAATTAGTATCAGCACCTGTGGCCAGCACAAGCACATCGTAGCTGATGTCCTCTGTGTCCGTGATCACTATATTTTCGGTGGCTCTGACTTCTTTCAATTCCGCCAGGCGAATCCTGACATTCTTACTATTCTGAAAAACCTTTCGAAGCGGAAAGGAAATATTGCTGGCATCAAGTCCTGCAGTGGCCACCTGGTAAAATAGTGGTTGAAATTGATGGTAATTGAATTTATCGATCAATAAAACTTCAAAACCGGGCTTATTATTCAGCTTACGGGCTAATTTAAGTCCTCCGAAACCAGCACCGATTATAACTATTTTCATTCTGTAGGTTTAGTGATTACAAAGATATCAAAATTTTCAATATTTATTGAAAATTTGTTCAAAATATATAATCATCTCTACCCACAAAATATGCAAGATTCCCGGCATCCAATTTGATTTCAGGAATACAATTTTAGAAAGTCTTAATACAACATCCTCACTTTAATGGTTTCTTTTACTTCTTTAAGCAAGCCTAAAGCCTGGCCGGATAATTTCTTATCAACATCCAACACCACATAGCCTATTTCCTCGTTCGTTTTTAAATACTGTCCCACAATATTGATATTATGTTTGGAAAGCTGGGTATTAATGGCTGATAATACACCCGGCACATTGTTATGTATATGTAGTATCCGGTGCGAGCCCTCCTGTGGTGGTAAGGCCAATGCAGGAACCGTATGGGAACCAAAAGTTATGCCCTTTTCCAGATAATTAAACAACTTTATACTAACATCCTCGCCAATATTCTGTTGCGCTTCTTCGGTTGAACCACCAATATGTGGGGTCAGGATTACATTGGGCAGATCTTGCAATGGAGATTTAAATCGATCTCCATTTTTTTCTGGTTCCCAGGGAAATACATCGATAGCCGCACCGCCAATATGGCCGTCAGCAATGGATTTACTAAGTGCCTCCAGGTCTACCACCTCTCCCCTTGCATAGTTAATGAGAATGGAGCCCTTCTTAAAGCATTTTAGGAGAGATTTATTAATGAGGTTTTTTGTCTGGGTAGTTTCAGGAATATGCAACGTAATTATATCTGATTTACCAAGAACATCTTTCAATGTTTTGCCATCTGTTGCGTTACCAAGGGGAAGTTTGGTTTCAACATCATAAAAAATAACTTTCATACCGAGTGCCTCGGCCAGCACACTTACCTGGCTACCTATATTCCCGTAACCGATTATGCCCAGGGTTTTTCCTCTTAATTCATAACTTCCTTTGGCCTCTTTCATCCATAATCCTTCATGAGCCGCTTTGTTTTTGTCGGGAATCCGGCGGATCAGCATAATGGCTAACCCAATCACCAGTTCAGCCACAGACCTGGTATTGGAATAAGGGGCATTGAAAACGACAACACCACTTTTTGTTGCTTCTTTTAAATTTACCTGGTTTACCCCTATGCAAAAGCACCCGATGGCTTGTAGTTTTTTGGCGGCGGCCAGTACTTTTTCCGTTACCTGCGTTTTGGACCGAATACCCAATATATGAACATCCTTAATTTCACTTATCAATTCTTCTTCAGTCAGGGCTTTCGTAATTTTTTCTACCTGTGTATATCCCTGTTGCTGAAAGTTCTTTACCGCAAGGTCACTGATATTTTCCAGGAAAAGGATACGTATCTTTTCTTTTGGATAGCTAGTTTTTTCTTTAATTGACATACTGCAAATATAACTCTCGCGTTATTAACATAAATTAGCCATTGGGGAAAACAGGGAGTTTGGCTCCATTTCTGTAACAACTAATTTTGTTTAAACTAACCACTATTGAAAACCATTATCTACTCACTTCTATTAGTTGCAATTATTTATGGTTGTAACGAAGCATCATCAAACGGTGAACGTACAGTAAAAGATGATTCCCTGCAATATTATCCGCCTACTCCCAAACAATTGGATAAACAAGAATTTCGCTATTACCATCGGGCCTTGACTTATTTTTTTGATTCATTGCTGCTCAGGCGGGGATTTAATGGCAGTATTTTGGTGGCCAAGGACGGCGACGTGATCTATGAAAAATATTCAGGGTTTGCTGATCTGAGAAAAACCGACCCGATCACTGATTCAACCGCTCTTCATATCGCTTCTTCAGGAAAAACGCTAACGGCTATGGCTGTGCTGCGGCTGGTGCAGGAAAATAAGTTGTCCCTGGATGATTCACTACAAACCTATTTCCCTCTGCTCCCCTACCAGGGCATTACAGTGAGAATGTTATTGAACCACAGAAGTGGATTACCTAACTATCTTTATTTCATAGAGGCAGATAAGACCTATAAAAACATGTACGTTACTAATCAGGACGTACTTGATTTTTTGATTACCAAAAAGCCAAACAGGAGTTTTTCACCTAACAGGCGGTTCAGTTATAGTAATACCAATTTTGTCTTACTTGCCCTCATAATAGAAAAAATTTCGGGTCAGCCATTTGCCAGTTTTATGAAAGAAAGGATATTTGATCCGTTACAGATGCAGGATACTTATGTATACTCCCGGGCTGATTCTGCTATTGCTGTTCCATCCTTTAATTACAATAATTCTCATTGGCAAAATGACCGGATGGAAGGAACGATGGGAGATAAAAATATTTACTCAACGCCAAGAGATCTTCTTAAATGGGACCAGGCATTATATACGGATCAATTCCTGAACAAATCGTTGTTGGACTCTGCGTTTACGCCTAATAGTCTTGAAAGACCATCTGTTCATAATTATGGTTTAGGATGGAGAATGTTATTAATTCCAAACGGCAAAAAAGTTATTTATCATTTTGGTCGCTGGCATGGCTTTAACGCAGCGTTTGCAAGATTGCTAGATGAAAAAGTGACTATCATTATTCTGGGTAACAAGTACAATCGGAATATTTATGCTGCGGCAAATAAGGCCTACGATATTTTCGGTGATTATGAACAGACAAAGAACAACAGGGACGATGAAGATGATACTTCAGGATTGCAAAAGATGATGCAATCAAAATTTGCAAAAATTGACTCCTCTCCAAAAGAAGCAAAAAATAAATAAGGGTTCGGATTTTAGAAATTGTTTCTCAACTTTAGGTAGGAATAGGATTATTATATTCATTCATTTTTAATCCGAATGTTATCTGCCCTTATTCCTATCAACGGATTTATGAAATTACTTTCTGCCGATCAAATAAGAAACTGGGATCAGTTTACAATTCAGCATGAACCTGTCGCATCCATAGATCTGATGGAAAGAGCTGCCGGCAAATGTGCCGACTGGCTGGAACGAAATAATTATACTGAAAATTTAATTCAAGTTTATTGCGGAAAAGGAAACAATGGCGGAGATGGACTTGCCATTGCAAGAATGATGACTGAAAGAAAATGCAGAGTGGTAGTCTATATTCTTGAATTCGGTCACAAAGGAACAGATGATTTTCAAACCAACCTGGCCAGGCTGCATCAATATCCTGAAACCCATATACGATATATACAAACGCAGGAAAATTTTCATGAATTTGATAAGAACGACATTATCATAGACGCCCTTTTTGGATCAGGGCTAAACCGCGGTATAGAGGGTGTGCCTGCCTTATTAGTACATTATATAAACAATTCCGGGTGCCCTGTTATTTCTATAGATATGCCCAGCGGCTTATTTACAGATCGTTCTTCCTACGGACAGGTCGTTGTCCGCGCCAATCATACATTAAGTTTTCAATGTTATAAAAAGGCCTTCCTCGTAGCAGAAAATAGTAACTTCCTGGGTGAACTGCATATACTTGATATTGGTTTACATCCAGGCTTCTTGTTACAGGCGAAATCTCAAGATGAGATAATTGACAAAGAACTAATTCGCTCCATTTACAAACCTCGAAACAGGTTTTCACATAAGGGAAATTATGGGCATGCATTAATTGTTGCGGGAAGCTATGGTAAAACCGGAGCTGCTGTTTTATCTGCAAGGGCTTGTTTGAGAACAGGAGTTGGGCTCCTTACCTGCCATGTTCCAAAAAGTAGTTATGATATTGTGCAATCTACCATTCCTGAAGCGATGGTGATGACAGATTTCAATTCGTCGTTCCTAACAAAGGTTGAGGATGATCTTTCCAAATATAAATCCGTGGGCATCGGCCCTGGAATAGGAACAGCAAAGGAAACAAAAATGATGCTCTATCAACTATTTGAAAAATTTTCAAACCCGGTGGTGCTTGATGCCGATGCATTGAATATAATGGCTTCAGAAAAGGAATTACTGAAATTAATCCCGTCCAACTCTATTCTCACGCCGCATCCAAAAGAGTTTGAAAGATTATTTGGATGCACAGCAAATGATTTTGACAGGGTAAGACTTACAGCCGAAATATCAACTGAACTTAAAGTCAATATTATACTTAAAGGCCACCATACTTTAATAAGCACAGTAGCCGGGCAAAATTTTTTCAACATGACTGGCAATGCCGGAATGGCTACTGCTGGCAGTGGCGATGTCTTGACTGGTATTTTAACCTCCTTATTAGCACAAGGGTATGACGCTGAAGATGCGGCTATTCTTGGAGTTTATCTTCACGGTTTATCAGGCGACATAGCTGCCGAAAAAAAATCAATGGAATCTATGATCGCCGGTGATCTAATTGATTTCCTGCCTGATGCTTTTATTGCACTTTCTGATTATTGAATTTGTATACTATTCCAAATTGTGGTGTACTTCCAAGGTAGGAAGCAGTAAATGAAAGTTTCCGGTTTTCGATTTCCTTATTCTTATGAACATGCGGAACCAGAATTCCGGATAAGGTACCAACCACAGTACCGATTATTACATCGGACAAAAAATGCTGGCCTCCTCTGTATCGCATATAGCCAGTTGTAGCTGTTGCCAGGCCGGCCAGTGTAAAAGGTATCCATTTCACTTTTGACTCCGGGTGATAATCGTTCAGCATTTTAGCTATAAAAAAAGTGGATGTTCCCACCAATGCAGCATGACCTGCAAAAAAGGAATTCTTTGCCCCGCCTCTTGTTCTTTTTGGCATAGGAACATTGGGATTGTATGCATATGGACGATATCGATCGTTCAGGTAAATAGAACCCGTGTAAAGTAAGCCGGTTATAGACATAGATTCTAAATATAAGACGGCTGTTTTTATCCCATCTTTTCTAATCTCTTTATCAAACATCAGTATGATGGGTAGTGGCATAGACCCATAAAAAAGCATATCACCCAATTCATCCGCATCAGGGTGATAAACTCCGGCACCCCGCCGGTCAAATGAAGGGATCTGATTCTTATCAAGGGTTAAAATTTTTTCTTCGGATGATTTGTCCTTACTATAAATTTTACTGAAGGCATACAGGCTCCACCCAGTTCCAATGGCTATAATAGGAATGTCTGATGCCGCCCTTAATTTATAAACCTCTCGTTTTTGTGAAAATTTATCTTTTGGCGCGGGTACGGATGGGTCCTTTATTTCTACTAAATCGTCAGGTTTCTGAAGGCTACTGTCAGTTCTATTTTGACCAAAGGAATTTAATTGGATGAGGGCCAGCACGACCAGGGTATAAAAAGTACGCATACCCACCTGCAAAACAAGGAATATGCCATTACGTCTCAGTATTTGATTTAGCCTGTCAATTATAAATTAATAAGAAAAATGAAATGGTGGGATTGAAAAATTGGGGAACAAGTTCCTCATTGCAATTGAAATCTAAAATGAAAAAGTAGTTGTTTGAAAAAAGATTGCATTCATGTACAAACACATAATCCTGGCGATTGCAAAGTCACTGAATAAACCTAATCCAAAAAGTGGATGAAAAATGGAAGCTGGAAATTTTGGAGAAATTTCTTATGCCATTTTAATATCTTTTATTGAATTTGGCAAAGGCAAGTAATACATTCTTAAGTTTACATAAAGCCATCAGTTATTTAATTCTCATTATCTCCTTAATGAAGGTCAATCAAGGCTTTGCAGCCGCTTTTTGCGGCGGCTAAAATCTCTGTTACCAAATACCCAATTTATACTTTCATCCCCTATCTTTGCCCACCTTTAAAATTATTTATATAGAACCTAAGCTTATGGACAAATTGATTTATCTGGTTCCCTTAATGGGCATTATTGGTCTTTTATATACACTGATAAAATTCAACTGGGTAGCCAGGCAGGATGCGGGTACAGACAGGATGAAAGAGATCAGCAATTATATTGCTGAGGGAGCCATGGCTTTTTTGAAGGCAGAATGGAAGGTATTAGGATATTTCGTTGTTATAGTTGGTGTTTTACTTGCCGTAATGGCTTCCTCCAACCCTCACTCACATTGGGCTATTGCTGTTGCATTTGTCATTGGAGCAGTATTGAGCGCAACTGCCGGGTATATTGGTATGAAGGCTGCAACTAAGGCGAATGTTCGAACTGCCCAGGCAGCCAGAACAAGTTTAAGTAAAGCGTTGAATGTTTCATTTACCGGGGGAGCAGTAATGGGTGTGGGTGTAGCAGGATTAGCGGTTTTGGGATTAGGCGGTTTGTTTATCGTTTTAAAACAAATTTTTGCTCCGGATGCTGCTTTGAATTCTGATGAAATGATCAGAACGATTGAGGTACTCACTGGGTTTTCTTTAGGAGCAGAATCTATCGCATTATTTGCCAGGGTTGGCGGTGGCATATATACGAAGGCTGCCGACGTAGGTGCAGACCTTGTGGGTAAAGTGGAAGCAGGAATACCTGAAGATGATCCCAGAAACCCTGCTACTATTGCAGATAATGTGGGGGATAATGTTGGAGACGTTGCAGGAATGGGCGCAGATCTTTTTGGATCCTATGTGGCCACGGTACTTGCCACCATAGTATTAGGGCAGCAAACGGAAATTATCGGGAGCGATGTATTAGGGGGATATTCTCCTGTTGTTCTCCCGATGCTTATAGCTGGCATTGGCATCCTGTTTTCAATAGTAGGAACCTTGTTTGTCCGGATTAGTGATAGTGCGGGAATCAATACCAACACAGTGCAAAGAGCATTGAATATGGGTAATTGGGGATCAATGATCCTTACGGCATTTGCCGCTGCCGGCCTTGTATATTGGCTACTTCCGGAAGATATGATATTAAGAGGTGTTGTGTTTACTAAATGGGGTGTAATGGGTGCAATTGGTGTGGGTCTGCTCGTTGGTGCATTAATGAGTGTGATCACAGAATATTATACGGCAATGGGCAAAAGGCCTGTCCTGAGTATTATTCGTCAATCTTCTACAGGCCATGCTACCAATGTAATCGGAGGTTTAGCCGTTGGTATGGAATCCACTTTTTTACCGATACTAGTTCTGGCAGGTGGTATATGGGGCTCCTATGAATGTGCAGGCTTATATGGTGTGGCGATAGCTGCTGCCGGTATGATGGCAACTACCGCTATGCAGTTGGCCATTGATGCTTTTGGTCCTATTGCTGACAATGCAGGTGGTATTGCTGAAATGAGTGAATTACCTGCGGACGTTAGAGAAAAAACAGATGTACTGGATGCGGTTGGCAATACTACTGCTGCCAGCGGAAAGGGATTTGCAATAGCATCAGCTGCACTAACGGCCCTTGCATTATTTGCTGCTTTTGTTGGGGTAGCAGGTATTAGTGGAATAGATATTTATAAAGCGAATGTTTTAGCTTGTTTGTTTGTAGGCGGTATGATACCTTTCATTTTTTCCTCTTTGGCAATTCGTGCTGTGGGCGAAGCAGCCATGGCAATGGTAGAAGAAGTTCGCAGGCAGTTTCGTACTATTCCCGGTATTATGGAAGGTACCGGCAAACCCGAATATGATAAATGCGTGGCCATCTCTACCCAGGCTTCTCTGAAAAAAATGATGTTACCGGGTGCTATAGCAATTATTTCACCCCTTATTATAGGCTTTATGCCTGGGTTAGGAGCCGAGGCTCTTGGAGGATTTTTAGCCGGAGCTACTGTAAGTGGCGTACTGATGGGAATGTTTCAGAATAATGCCGGTGGTGCATGGGATAATGCTAAAAAATCTTTTGAGAAGGGCGTTGAGATAAACGGAGAAATGTATTATAAAAAATCAGAACCCCATAAAGCATCTGTGACAGGAGATACGGTTGGGGATCCATTTAAAGACACTTCCGGACCTTCAATGAATATTCTTATTAAATTGATGTCTATTGTATCTTTGGTTATAGCCCCTACCCTTGCCCAAATGAGTGGCACAAATGGAGACGGGGTTCATATTAAGAAAATAGTTCCCGCTATAGAGTCAGTTGTAAAAGAAAAAAAAGGCATCGTAGCTAATCAGATTAACAATACAGTTCAATATAAGTAGTTGTAAGATCTTAATCAGAACCATTATCACATAGTCCCGCTGTTTCTACAGTGGGGCTATTTTTTTTCCCTCACTAATTGCACGGAAAATAGCCCCATACAGGGTTTCATAATGTTAGGAATTTAAAAGATTTTTTTTGATTGGGCAACTTTGGATTTTATCAATACGATAAGGCAATAGATATTTTCTACCAATCAACTTTTAAAACTATTATTATGCCCAACAATCTTTTATTAAGTTCATTACTTATTTTAGGAATTTCCTCTTTTTATTCCTGTGATAAGGACGACGATCCTGCTGTTCCAGATCCAAATGTCAGATTTTCCGCCACCATTAACGGAGCAAATGAAAGTTCTCCAAATCCATCCACAGCTACCGGAAGTGCAACGGCTACCTTTAATAAGGACACAAAGATTTTGACAGTGAATGTAACATATAGCGGAGTTACTGCTACAGCCGCCCATATACACAAAGGCGCTGTTGGTGTATCCGGGGGTGTTATTTTTGGATTTTCTTCCCCTGTTACTTCACCTATCAATTATATATCTCCTGCACTAGATGCCGGCCAGGAGGCTGATTTGATGGCCAATCTGTATTATGTCAATATTCATTCAACAGCTTACCCGTTAGGTGAAATCAGGGGCCAACTAACAAAACAATAATGGTATGGAGGAGAGTTTATAATAAATAAGTGTTTTCAAAAACAGCATGGACAATTAATTTAGGGAAACCCAGGGTGATTTCATTTGATATGTTAGGAGGGCTAAGCTAGAAACAAACTCCGGGAGGAATAATACTTACCCTCTACTTACTAAAAACTTTTCTAAGGCAAAAATTAAAACAGTTTTTATCCTGGAGGATTTTAATGTTATCCTTATATACCCGCCATCAAAGTACGTTAATAGTTGTAACCTTTTTAAGGTGTAAGCGTCTTAAAATTGGGGGATGTTAAAAAAAAATAAAAAATATGTGAGAATTATTCTCATACGAAATTAGTCGTATATTCGGTTAGTAAAACTAAAACCCATGTCAGTAATAAGAACTATCAAACCCACAGAAAGTGAATTAGAAATATTGCAAATCCTTTGGATGAAGGGATTGGCAACTGTCCGGGAGGTACATGAAGGTCTGGCTTCTACAAAGGATGTTGGATACACCACTACGCTGAAACTGATGCAAATCATGAATGAAAAGGGATTGGTTAAAAGAGATGACTCCATGCGTACCCATGTATACCAGGCAGCCGTTAATAAAGAAAAAACTCAAAAACATTTGTTGGGAAAAATGATTGATAGTCTATTTGGTGGCTCACCTACCCAACTTGTTATACAGGCTTTAGGAGAACATAAAGCCACTCCTGATGAATTGGAAAAAATTCAGGAAATATTAAATGATCTGAAAAAACAATAACAACCATGCTACCCAACTTTCTGCAGGCTTTGGGATGGGCTGTATTAAACAGCATGTGGCAAATGGCTTTGTTGTGGGTAATTTATCAATTAGTAACTGCATTAAACAGGAATATCCTGTCTTCTCAAAAAAGTTTCCTGGCCACCGCATTGCTTTTTACAGGAATGGCCTGGTTTCTATATACCTTTTTTCTGTTGCTGGCTGATATCGAATCCCTGCACTCCGGATACCCGGAATTGTTAGCTGTTGATGGAAACTCAACAGTAAATTCGTTGTTGCAAACCATATTACCTGCAGCTTCTGGTTTATATCTTATTCTATTAATTTTCCCGCTTCTTAATTTTGTCAGAAACCTGCGGTATGTAAGCGATATTCGTCATTCAGGGATAACAAAATCTAATGTGAAATGGAGAATGTTTGTGCAAAAATTAGCCCCTCATATGGGCATTACCAGGCCTGTTTATGTATGGATGTCAAATCTGGTAAATTCGCCAGTCACCATCGGCTTCTTTAAACCAATCATTTTGCTGCCTGTGGCAGCTATCAATCACCTTACTGTTCAACAAATAGAAGCGATATTACTTCATGAGCTTTCGCATATAAGGCGCTTTGATTTTCTGCTTAATTTAATCACAAGAGTTATCCAGACGATTCTTTATTTTAATCCTTTTGTAAATGCATTTGCCAAAATAATAGAAAGGGAAAGGGAAAAAAGTTGTGATGAGTTGGTATTGCAATTTCAATACGAGCCACATGGATATGCGTCTGCTTTGCTTGCCTTAGAAAAGGCAGCCCATAAAAAACAAACTCTGGCGGTTGCCGCTTCTGGCGCTAAACAAAAGGATTTATTAGCGAGGATAGAATCCATAATGGGAGTCAGGAGAAAATCTAATTTTTCTTTTCATAAACTGGCGGGTGTGCTGGCTGCCCTGCTTTGTTTTATAACATTGAATGCATTATTACTCTTAAGTAAGCCCGGAAATGGCAATGATGGACCTGGTTTGTTTACCGACATTGCTGGTCCGTTCCACTTATTTAGCCCGGGGTTTGAAATTAAAAAAGCTGACCCGCAAATGATGCCAGCAAATCCGATTGCATCTATATCAACTAAAGCATCAGCTTTGGCAGAGAATGACGGGGAATTTAGCATAAACTATCCTTTGGATCCTCCACAGAAACCGGATCAACATACCGATGAAATCGCTTTTGAACAGCTACAGGATCAAAAATTTGTTCATGTAAATCTGGTGGAGCCTGTCGTTCCTGAGTTAGATGACCAGCAGAAAGAGCAGGTAAAAGAAGCATTGGATGCATCAAAAATAGTGATGACCGAGGATCAATGGAAAGTTATTGAAAAAGGAATAGCTGATGCCATGACTGCAAAGGAAAAGGCAAAATTTAAAGAAGAATATAAAAAGGCAATACAGGAAGTTGATTGGAAAGCTATTGAAAATAATCTCAGGATCGCATACGATGAAATTAACTGGAATCAGATAAATAGCCAATTGAATAATGCACTTGTTGAAATTAAATTAGATAGTCTGCACCATGCATATAATTCTGCTATTACTAACCTTTGTAACATTGAAAAGGAATTAGTCAGGACTGGCCAATGCGGCATACCCGATTCAGATATTACTTTAAAATCTCTGGAACAACAGAAAATGGAAGTGCAAGACGCAATCAAAAAGTTGAAAGTAGTTCGCAGCAGGAAGATCGTTCATCTATAATTTTATAGCAGGCTTTGCAACTTATTACATAACCATAGGTTCTTTTGGTTACAGTGATCCGATGGTTCAAACATAGATTCACATTAATCCCGAAAAATAGCAACCTGATATTGGTGATCCTGTCTTGAAGAATTACTTTCCTTGCCGGAATGGATTCGTCCTAAATTTCCCGTAAACGCTTTGTGACATTTTTCACCGGCGACAAAGTAAAACCCTCCCTGCGAAGCAAATTGATACAACCTTCTTCACCCGGCAAATGACCTGCACCTACTGCGATCAAAAGTGGTTTTTCCGGCAACAAATCTTTTAATTTTTTTACCCAGTTTCGATTTCGGTTGTATAATAATATATCTGTGTAGTTTGAAATACCCGGGTCACTTTTCATCAACATTTCTTCCAATTTTTTCAGATCCTGTTCATTATAGGCTTTCATCATTTCTGTCATTTCAATATCTTCATCATCACCAGTTGCCATTTTCTCAATATAACTAACCAATTGTTCGGCTTGCACTTTATACGGGATACTATCCAAAACCGAAGCCTGGTAACCCATGCTTTCTAATCCCTTTATTGATTTATTTTGCCTCTTCGCCTCTTCCATTATTACCTGTTCCATCATGGCAGTAGATTCACAAGGCATACTGCCTTGCTGTAAAGTAGAAGCAGCCAGCATAGGCTTATACTTTTCAAGCATTGAAAAGGGAAGCATGGATCCTTTGACTTCAAAATAGTTTTTTACTTTTTCATAATCGGCCTCACTCAAGAGATCCTGCAATGTAGTATCTCCTCTCATTTTCATTTTCCCCATTACTCCCAGCATCTCAAATAAATTATCCAGATCTACTTCAAAGTAAACATCTTTTACATTTTTAATTATGTTTATCATACTATCACTCAATACGGCATCGTCTTTACATAGCATATGAATTGTTCCAAAAAGATAGGATGGCTTTTTGAGGCCGTTGCCGCTTATTTTCCAAAGCAGTGTATTATCCGCATCATTCTTTTGTGCAAACGTTGCTAAGGCGATGATGCTCCCGAGTAATGCGGCACCAAATTGTTTCATTTGATAGTTGATAAAATTATTAAAATTGAGTTTTAGAATTAAAAGAATCAAAGTAGAATAGTTTACAATTTTTGATACCAGTTTGCTTAACCGGGGTCTTAATCTTTATTAACTGATCAAGGTTTTGGACAATGTAGTTTTCTATTTATTCTACCACGGCCTCTTCACCATACATTTGTTTTTTAAATTTTAATGAAGGAGAAGTGATCATGGGCCCAATATTCAACTGCTCCCATTTTTCGTCTACTGCTTTAATTGTTTCATCATCGGCCACAATGATATTGGGCCAGTCTCTTTGAAAATTATCGAATTCTTTTGTCTTGCGGGTGCCATCCAATCCTATGCATGCAAATTTTTTACCCGGACTTGAAAAAGAATTTCTTTGGGAAAGGATACTGTCTCTTTTGGGATCAAGATTATTGCAGAACCGCCATAAAGAGGTTGTCAAATCATGTGCATCAACCGTATGCTCAACATACAGAATCATTTTTATCCCTTCAGATTCTTTAAGATCTGTTATTTGCTGATGCAATTCTTTTATATGTCCTTTTCTGTTCTTCTCAACAGAAATGACCAGGCAGGGAATATCGATTTTCAATAAAGAGGTGTTTACTTTTCTTATTGCCGGAAAGTTTGCCAGCAAAAAATCCTCAGACAAATTGGATCCCGTTTTCCCGTTATCATAACTTTCATCTTTTTCTTCTGCAAATTTTTCACTGCCATCAATGCACATCTTACCTCCAAAACCCATTTTACTACAACTATGATCTAATACATCCATTGGCCCCTGGGAAAAATAAATATCCGCCGACGGATCCAGGTTTTTAAATACATCCTGTGCCAGCCTTTTATAGTCATTAATCTTAAAAGAAGCAGTATGGGCGGAACCTGAATTGTCAATAGCTGCGGTGATCACCAATATTTTATTAAACATCATTTGACCTGCACCCCACATCGCATTCATCACCTTTTGCCCCTGGCCTGCATATTCTTTTTTTATTTTTGTAATCACCAGGTTATGAAACACACCTTCCACTGGCATTTCCATGTCAAGTATTTCAGGCACCATTGTCATCTTGATCGGCGCCAGAAAAATTCTTTCTGTAGCTTTCCCCAGCCAGGCATCTTCCTGCGGGGGTATTCCCACAATGGTTGCCGGATAAACAGGATTTTTTTTATGGGTGATAGCTGTTATATGAAACCGGGGATACCAATCGGGCAAGGAGTAATACCCTGTATGATCACCAAAAGGACCTTCCCAAATTAATTCATCACCAGGATCTACGTATCCTTCAATAATAAAGTCAGCATCGTCGGGCACTTCAATTTCTGGCTGTGAAATACATTTTACCAATTCCACCTTCTTCTTCCTTAGAAAACCAGCCAGCATGTATTCATCCACATTTTCAGGTAATGGAGCAGTTGCAGAATAGGCGTAAACAGGATCCCCTCCCAGGGCAACAGCCACCGGCATTCTTTTATTCAGTTTTTTATATTCGCTAAAATGTTTGGCAGATACTTTATGTTTATGCCAGTGCATGCCTGTAAGCCTGGGCCCATAAACCTGCATCCTGTACATACCTACATTTCTTGTTAGCGTATTCGGATCTTTGGTATGTATTACAGGGAGGGTGACAAAAGGACCCCCATCTTTTGGCCAGCACGTGATTACGGGAAGCTTTGTAATATCAGGATCTTTCATTATCACTTCCTGGCACTCTCCTCTTCCGCTTTTTACTTTGGGCATCCAGGATGCAAACTGGCCAAGTTTAGGGAGCAGTTTTAATTTATCTAAAATTCCTTCTTTGGGTGATGCCAACAAATGAAACAAGGTTTCTATCTCTTTTGCCGTATCGTCCAGGTGTTGTACTCCCAAAGCAAGGCACATCCTTTTATCACTGCCATAGGCATTCATCAAAACCGGAAAAGCATAGCCCGTATTTTCAAAAAGAATGGCCTTACCACCGCCTGGCTCTTTACTTACCCGGTCAACAATCTCTGCCATTTCTAACTTAGGATTCACATAGGTTGTAATGCGAAGGAGTTCCCCGGCTTTTTCTAAAGTATCTATAAACTGTTGAAAATTTTTATATGCCATCTCAGAAATAAATTATTCAAAGTTAAGGAATGGCATGGAGGGATTAGAGGAATTGGAGAAACCTTAATATTAAGGAAAGTATAAACCTTAGAGTTTTTAAATTGTATTGGCAGAAAAATAAATGGTAAATAAAAAGTTTATCCTCTTAAAGTTAGCTGGAATAAATTTCTATTCATTCTAATAAACATTAACCGGACAACCTGTACTGTTTTTATTGCCACGGCGGCCTCCGCCAAATAAACTGTTGCCACCATTGCTACCCAACCGGTAGGTAAGATGAATGCCGGTAAAATAATATGTATCCTTATTTTTTTGCCCGCCACGTTGCATTCCTTTTGCAGGATATCCGGGATTTCCTACTTCATCGCCTCTATAGGAAAGGTCCACTGATAGCTGTCCTCGTCCGGCCAGAAGATCTGCCGGATCTGCATAATCTGAACTTACATCATCCAGGTAATCGGTAAAAAGTTTTCGCAATCCCAGTTCAACGCCCAGGTGCAGGTTATCTGTTACAGCGAACTTAACGCCGCCGCCAAAGGGAATAGCTGGCTGGGTCAAACTGTATGGTTTAATGGCAGCATACCCCGGGAGGCCCTGCCCTTCAGTGCTTAAACGCTTTAAATAAATTTTTTCCCTGGTGCCATTAAACGCATAAGGATTGAAATGATAAAGAGCAAGTCCTGCAAATATGTACGGCGAAAGGCGGTTTTCATATAAATTAAGCAGGTAATACTCTCCTACCAGGCTGAATTCCGAAATAGAAGTTTCAAAACTGAGGTTACGGGCCACCAGGCCAGGTTTATCACTTAGTCTGTCGGCCCCGCCTACAACAGTGTAGGTAAATCCACCGCGAAGAATGATATTATCAGTCAATTCATAGTTTCCGGTGATACCAATAGCTCCATTTGTAACTTTTTTTGGAAAAATTTTACTGGTAAGATCGCCATTATATGCAGAGAGCCCGCCAAACACGCCAATATGGAAACGCTGAGAAAAAGCAATATTTGTTACACACAGTAATACAATTACAACCCAGGCTTTTTTCATAACTAATAATTTAAAAAACAACAATGTGCAAATTTAGGGCCGGACCCTGATACGTTCCATTTAACTCGGTAAAGAGTTATTCATTATACGGTGGATAAAAGAAAATGTTATTTTTTGTATAAGCCGCAATATTCGATTCCTAATCCCGGTTGATTGGAATAAATGATCTTGCCATTATCATAACAAATTCCTTTTGCTACATCTTCTTCAAGTAATAGCGGCCCATCCATATCAACATAGTCGATAAAGGGCAAGAGATGGGCCAGAGCAGCAGAACCAACGGTCGATTCGTTCATACAACCCATCATAACTTTAAGTTCAAGTTCTTTCGCTTTTTTTATCATTCGGAGTGCTGGTGTAATGCCACTGCATTTGGTAAGCTTGATATTGATACCATTGAAATGGCCATTGCATTTGGGTACATCTCCTTCTGCAACACATGATTCATCTGCAAAAAGGGGAAGAGAGGATTCCCGGTATAATAATTTCATTCCATCCCAATTATTTTTGGCAAGGGGTTGTTCGACTAATTCTACTCCCAGGTCTTTTAACTGGGGTATTATTTTTAGCGCAGTTTCCGCATCCCATCCTTCATTGGCATCAACGCGAAGTATGGCTTCCGTGTTTTCTCTTAATGCTTTTACAATATCAATGTCATTAATGGTACCCACTTTTATTTTATAGATAGGCCAGGGTTTTTCCTTTAGCTTTTCAACCATTTTTTCAATGCTATCAATACCTATTGTGTAATCGGTAAAAGGATTTTTGGATATATCGCCTTTCCATAGTTCGTAAAGCTTTTTGTTTTGCATTTTTCCAAACAAATCCCACCCAGCCATATCTAATGCACAAACTAAAAATGGATTTTGAGGAAACAGGTGATGGAGAAAATGCCAGAATCTATCCGGTTCTGTGAAAGCAAATTTTTCGATAAAAGCCCTTTTATTTTCCAGGTCTTCTATCATTTTCTCAACTGTGATATTATAATAATTAATGGCCGGAGCTTCGCCGTAACTCTTAATACCGAATTGCTCCAATTCTACTATAAGTGTTGGCTGATGCGTTTTGGTTCCCTTTGAAATGGTAAACGGATGTGCAAACTGAAGATTAAACGGATAATAAGAAACTTTCATGATGCAGGCGAAGTTATTGAATTAACAACAAGAGATATGCGACAATGAACAGGCAACTAATGAAATTCTATCTGAAATTTTTTCAGGTTGGATTTGATGAAATTGAAAATTTGACAAGCCAATCTGCCAATGCTTCAGTATCAATTTTAGATTTTTCATCTGGCATAGTACTTGAATTTTAACTGTAAAATTATTTTTCAAAACCAAAAAAAGGAGGCTTTTATGACACTCATTAGAAGAAATGGAAATCAACAGAATTATTTCCCCACCCTTTTTAATGATTTTTTTAGCAAGGGTCTTTTCGATTGGGGGGAATCTAATTTTTCATCTACGGGAACTACGATTCCTGCAGTAAACATTAAGGAAAATAATGAAGGCTTTGAGGTACAAGTAGCTGCCCCGGGAATGAAAAAAGATGATTTTAAAATTGAAATGGAAGGTAATCAGCTTACAATTAGTTCGGAGAAAAGTAATCAAACTGAAGAGAGTGAAAGCGAAAGATTTTCAAGACGTGAATTCAGTTATGAGGCTTTTCAGCGTTCTTTTACCCTGGCCCGCGATGTAGTGGATGCAGAGCGGATAAATGCCCGGTATGCCGATGGAGTATTACATCTCCTTATCCCAAAAAAAGAGGAAGCGAAACAAAAACCTCCAAGACTTATTCAAATTTCTTAAGCAATTGAGATTTTAAAAAGTTGCCTTTGAATGAGGCAACTTTTTTTATAAGTGTAAGGCTTATATAATTCTCATGCATATAATTCATAAAGGTGGAAATATAAATTTCGTGCTGCTTCTGTCTATATGAGGCTTTTTTAATTCAAGCTATCGTCAATTGTTTCGGATGGTAATTTTTGTGGTGGCAAGGATTCAAGCGCATCATGAATTATGTTCATTCTTTTTTGCCCCTGCTTGTCCAACACAGTTCCTTCTTTTAATAAATAAAGACAAGGATTAGTTCGGGCAGCAGTGCGAATGGCAGTGTAGTCACATACAAAGACCGGAATGGCAGCAAATGTAGTGGTAGCAAAATTTTGAATGGCTTCTTCTCTCCTGCTGCTGACTGCATATACCGGAATATTTTTTGATTTCGCCTTTTCATACACTTTCGAAAATTCATCTTTCCAGGAAGAAAATGGCGTGGTGAAATCTTCGCAAAACAGAATAACCGCATACGGGTGAGACAATACAACAGAGGTGGAATCCTGGTCGGTAATGCCGGTAAGAGCAAACCCTTTTATAGGAGGCTCGGCATTCCCTTTCCTGATCAGTTTGTCTGTGCGGCTAACGTAATTATAAGTATCCAGGTCAGCTGGTAGTTCAGCAGGAGCAAATTCATATTGCTGGCCGGCCTTTTCATATACAAACCGGATGGCAAAGCTATCAGGAAGGGCACCTTCGGGTATCTTCATCTTCTCCGTTAAGTTATTTCCCTTTTTATAAGGCAGGCAATCTACAGGAGGAAGGTAGGTTAGTGCATACCATTGAATTCCGAAACTTAATAAAGATATAATTCCCATGATAATAGCACCATTCAGGGGCTTAAAAATGGGTGATATTTTATTTCGCTGCCAGAAAATGAAACCGATTAAAATAGTAAGAGCTACATCTTTAAGGAACGATGTTTTAGAAGTTATAGGTATACAATCTCCAAAGCATCCACAATTGGTGGGTTTACCTGTAACAAATGTATAGCCTGTAAGAAAAGTAAAGAATAAGATAAGTAACAACAATAGCCAACTAAATAACCTGATTTGCCAGCCCAATAACAAAGCAAATCCAGCTATTATTTCAAAGGCATTCATCAGTACCGAAAAAGTAAGGGTCCATGAATCAAACCTTGACATTCCCCATATTTCAAAAAATTCCTGCATTTTGTAACTGAGGCCATGTGGGTCATTAGCCTTCACTAATCCAGAAAATATAAAAAGTAATCCAACGATAATTCGGGAAATATTGACAGGTATCTTCATGTTAAAGATTTTCGTTTATTTTTTTAACCGGAATTCAAGACAAAATTTCAACTGCTTTTCTCAATTGCAATAAATAGCATTCCTGTTCTGCCGCATACCGATTTTTGATGTAATAACTTGGTGACTCCTTATCTTAGCTTCAAAAATAAAGAAACAAAGCTAATGTTCACCTTGAATTGCAATGGTCGGTTATTAGTAATTAATAAGCCATTGGTAATGGGTATTATCAATATTACGCCTGATTCATTTTATGAAGCAAGCCGCCAGCGATCAGTTGACGCTATATTAAAAAAAGCTGAAAAAATGATTGTTGACGGGGCTGCCATTTTAGATTTGGGAGGACAGAGTACAAGGCCGGGAAGTACAGTTGTTGAAGCTGATGAAGAATTAAAAAGAGTATTACCGGGCATTGAGGCGATCAAAAAAAATTTTCCTGAAATTTTTATTTCAATTGATACTTATTATGGGGTGGTTGCAAAGGAAGCGGTAAATGCAGGCGCTTCTCTAATAAATGATGTGAGTGCAGGTAAAATAGATAAAAATATGATTCCGGTTGCGGCATCATTACAGGTTCCTTATGTACTCATGCACATGAAGGGTACACCCGGGAATATGCAGCAATCGCCTACTTATGAGGATGTAACTAAGGAAGTGTTGGATTTTTTTATAAAAACGATAGCGGAATTACATTTGGCCGGCATCAGGGATATTATAATAGATCCGGGGTTTGGATTTGGTAAAACGATTGCTCACAATTTTGAATTATTAAAAAATTTGCAGGTATTCAAAATGATCGAAAAGCCGCTGTTAGTGGGAATTTCCCGGAAGTCAGCAGTATACAAAACATTACAATTCACAGCCGATGAGGCGTTGAACGGGACAACTGTGTTAAATACCATTGGTTTGTTGTTCGGTGCTTCTATTATACGTGTTCATGATGTGAAAGAAGCAAAGGAGGCTATCACTTTGGTAAATACATGTATGCAGTAGCAGAAAACCTGAACATGTTCAATTAAAAAAGCACTCTCTGAAGAGAATGCTTATTATCACTAAGACATTTAATCAGGCCTCAATGTTTGTCTTGGGGTAATTCAAAGGAACCGGACCACTATTTTAGTACGGTAAATTCGAGGATGACGGGTTTCAAAGGGTTATGATTTGGATTTTGGACTAAAAACGGGGGCCATTGCTATGTCCGTTAAAAAACTGTCTCGCCCTGGCGAGACAGTGTAAAGGTGCAATAATATTTTCATGTGGCAATCATCACCATCATTGAGTTAATGAATTTCTTTATTGAGGAACGGGTGATGGATCCTGAGCCGGCATGGTATCAGAAACTTTTAACATCTCCACGTCAAATATCAATGCTTCAAAAGGTTTGAAAGGTGATCCCTGTGGTGGATTTTTTCCATATGCTCTGAAACCTGGAATATATAAAGTGCCTTTTCCCCCTTCTCTGAATGCTTCTAATCCTTCATCCCATCCACTGATCACTTTTCCCTGACCTAATTGGAAAGTAAATGAATTAGATTGAAATAAACTATCTGTAGCCAGCACCCGGCCTGCATATTTTACAGTAACATATTTACCAGCGGCAGCTTGTGGACCTGTGCCTTGTTGCTGAATAGTTACAAAGGTTCCTTTCCCGGTTTTTTTAGCATCAATGTTTTTGCTTTTCAGCCAGGCTTCCATTTCCTGTATTCCCTTCGCCGCTGCTCCTGACTTTTCCATTTCCAATTCATCTTTTACCTTTTGTTCCTTCATTTCCTTTTCCATTTGAGCCATTTGTTCTTCCTGCTCTTTCATTTGCCTTGGCCTGTCTTTTTCTCCCTCAATAGTTGCGTCCGCCTGGTATAAGCTATCATTCTTGAAAATCTCGGTTATTTTAAAGGTAGTAATCAGCCTGTCTCCTTTTTTCATAAAGGGAGGAAGTTCCTGCATCAAACCCTTTTTAAGAAGCGAATCGGTAATCACCACTGTAACCACACTGTCACCTTTTCTCAACAGGTGAAAAATCTCTGCAGGATTATATGAGTTATTAGGACTACTCATAACCTGGGCATAAACTGGCATTTTACCAAAATTGGATTGCAAAAGAGAATCATTCAATTTTTGAGTGAAATTAAGTTTAAGCCACTCTCCTTCTTTAACCAATGAATCTTTGTTGTTTGAAGAGATGATTTTATAAAGCATACCGCTTTTAGCTTTCTGATAGCTAACATTATTGCAGGAAACTGCCATTGCAAATATGGCTAACAACGTAACGGAATAATTAACCTTTTTCATCATTAAATTTTATTGTATTTTTTTTGATTGAGTTCTGTCAGGCTATTCGGCAAACAGATTATGTTTATGGTTAGTTGTAAAATAATTGATCTTTTCTTACTTAGCTAAAAATTTATCCCTTGTCATATTACATTATTGCAATAAGGATTTATTTTCCTTTACTGCTGCTTTGAATTTTTGGACCGTAATTTCCAGGGAGTCGCTGCTTCTGCCACCGGATGCATTAAAATGACCACCACCTTCAAAATATTGCCGGGCAAAGGCATTACAATCAAAATCTCCTTTACTCCTAAAACTCCATTTTCTCTCTTCATCACGGTCAATAACCAAACCTACCAATTTAATGCCCTGGATCGTTTGAGGAAAATTGACAAGACCCTCCGTATCACCTGTTTTAATATAGAATTTAAGCAGGTCATTTTTTGGAATAGCTATTAAAACAGTATTATATTCATACAAAACTTCCATACGATGCAGTAATATATGCCCTGTAAACCTCAGCTTGTTTTCCAAAAAATTATCAAATAAATTTTCATGGACTTTTGAATGTTGAAGACCCCTTGATTTCAGGTCTGCTACCAAAGTATGAACGCCCGAGTCAGCTGAAGGAAAACGGAATGACCCGGTATCAGAAACTACCCCGGCATAAATACACTCTCCTATTGCTTCATTGATCCTTGCCTGGTGACCCGAGGCCACTATCAGGTCATAAACCATTTCGCAAGTAGAACTCTTCGACATATCGCTGATGCCATAGTCAAAAGAAGGAGTATCCGGTTCCCGGTGGTGATCGATCAATATTTTGATGCAGGTGATAGCCTTCAGCTTACCAGTAAGGTTTCTTGTGCGATGGAAAATATTAAAATCAAGACAAAAGAGCCATTGTGCTTCATCCAGTATTTTATCTGCCTTTGCTTTATTGGCATCGTAATCTATTACTTCATTGCATCCGGGCATCCAATTTAACCATTTAGCCCAATTGGTTGGAGAAATGACCGTAACCGAGTGACCTAATTGTTTAAGAAAATGTGCCAGTCCCAAAGAAGACCCCATGGCATCAGCATCAGGCTTTTGATGCATTGTGATTACTATTTTTCTGGGTTCAGCTAATTGCGGGAATATATCCTGAATAGGTTTCATAAAACGGTTGCGAAGGTAGGGAAATGAGTTTACATGACACTTACTAATAAACCGGTAACACTGGTAAAGGGGAAGACTCAAATTCCATTCGTTGGAATCAGGATGGTCGTAAATAATACTTACAATGAAACAACTTTAGAATATAACAGATTCAATATACCCGGATACCTGATAGCCCACTATCTTTGCGCCCCAAAAACATTTATAATAATGAGTAACAGAACTTTCACCATGATCAAGCCGGATGCTATGAAAAATGGCCATGCCGGCGTTATAATCGACAGGTTTATTAAAGAAGGGTATCGAGTAGTGGCTTTAAAAGTGACCAAACTGAGTGGTGAAAAGGCTGGAGAATTTTATGCTGTACATAAGGGACGGCCATTTTATGACGAATTGGTTTCATTTATGAGCAGTGGCCCGGTAACAGCCGCCATCCTTGAAAAGGAAAATGCGGTAAGCAGCTTTCGAACACTTATTGGTGCTACAAATCCGGCTCAGGCTGAGGAAGGAACTATTCGCAAATTATACGCTACTTCAATTGGTGAAAATGCCGTGCATGGTAGTGATAGCGACGAAAATGCAAAAATAGAAGGAGATTTCTTTTTTTCTATACTGGAAAGAGTATAGGTGTCAATTTTTTATGTAATGAGGCAGGTATTTGGGACCGGGTTTCCACTCCAAGCTTTTAAACTGAAATTAGATCCCTTCCCCCACGTCCCTGCTGAGGATAAGAAATAGAAAAGCCCCCTACTTATGTCAGGGGGCTATTTTTTCTAAGATATTTTATAGAATTGGACTCTGTTAGTTTCCTAAAGGATTATATGCGTTTATTAATATTAGTTATGATCGCTAATCTTATAAAACTTCAAATTCACAGGGACACATTCAATCGACTACCGCCTGGCTGTTCCTATATTTACTGCTACCGGTTCTTTAGTAGTCAATGAACTGGCTTTTTCAATTTTTGAATAAGAAGCCAACGTCACTGCAGTAACCGTTGTAAATAATGCTACCGATGCAAGAGAAACACAAACAAGCGCAATTGGATAGGCAAGCTTTTTCATATGTTTGAATTTTCCTTTTCATAGTCAAAATTGTGCCAAACATTGAAATTGGGAAAATTTTCTACAATTTTTCCTTATTTAGCAACAATAAATTGCTTGAAGTCATTCCCTGGGAGTATTTTCGGTGGAGGTTAGATAATATAATTGGAGGTAAGCTTACTTTTCAGCAATTAATAAATGGTAAAATAAATTGTAATTCTATTTTTTTTGCATTTCCCATTCCTTCCTCCCCAAGCCTGCAAATACATGGCGTTCACTATGATAGGATGACCGGACAAGCGGCCCGCTTTCAACATAATCGAGCCCTATTGAATAGCCAATATCCCTGTATTCAGAAAATTCATCGGGATGAACAAAACGCTGTACGGGTAAATGCCGATGAGTAGGTTGCAAGTATTGGCCTATTGTAATCACATCACATCCATTGTCTTTGAGATCCTGGATAGTTTGAATTACTTCTTCTTTTTTTTCACCCAGGCCAAGCATGATACCACTTTTCGTTCTTCGCCCTCCTTCTTTTAATATCCTGATGACTTCCATACTTCTCCAGTATTTGGCCTGGATTCGCACTTGCCTGGTCAGCCGTTCAACTGTTTCTATATTATGTGAAACAACTTCAGGGGCTGCTACAATTATTCTTTCTATATCTTCCCTTTTACCTTTAAAATCCGGAATCAAGGTTTCCAATGTAGTTTCCTGATTAAGAGCTTTAACCGCACGGATTGTATTTTGCCAGATAATGGAACCACCATCTTTTAACTCGTCGCGATCAACAGAAGTGATAACTGCATGTTTTACCTTCATCAGGTGGATGGCTTCTGCTACCCGTTGAGGTTCATCCCAATCTAGTGGTTCAGGTCGTCCGGTGGCCACTGCGCAAAAGCCACAACTCCTGGTACAAACATTACCTAAAATCATAAAGGTAGCCGTGCCTGCACCCCAGCATTCGCCCATATTGGGACAATTACCACTCTCACAAATTGTATGAAGTTTATGCGTATCTACCAGGTTGCGTACGTGCTTGTAACTTTCACCAATAGGCAGTTTCACCCGCAACCAATCCGGCTTTTTAACTCTTTTTGGTTGCTCATTTTCTCCGGCCAAAACAGGAAGCTCAATCATAATACAAAAATACGTGGAAACCTGAAGATTTTGAGTATGGCTTACAACCGGAGCGATGACCAGGGATTAATTTTAAAAAATAAGTACCAGATCATAAATGAAATTTACTTACGGCGCCCGAAAAGGAAAGCAATATGTCCCTGGAAAAAAATTCTTTTGTCTTTTTGCAAGGCCATAATTGGAATTTTTGAAGCATAGGCTTCCACACTCATACCAATTTCCAAGGCCTGTACAGATTCATTATATCTTCCAAAATCAAAACGCATAGCCACCTTACCGAAGGCACCGGGTTTTATTTTGAGTTCGCTCCAACCTTTTCCAAATCCTCCGCCAGAAATAATGGCACTTTGGTCCAGGAATAGAGTGGTGTCATCTCCCGTGTACTTAATGGCCCTTTCACCTTCAACGGGATCATCTACGTTCAGGTAGTAAGGACGAAGCAAACCGATGGAAATTCCTGCATTATAAAGGCCGGTAACAGCCACACCATTTTTGTTTCCTTTTTGCCCAAAAATGATCTGCTGACCGAACCCAAGAGTGACGGGATAAAAATTATTTACTTTCCCATATACATAGGGATTGCCAAATATAAAGCTGCCCCCCAATAATTTTTCTTCCTTGTTATCTTTTATCTCTGTAATGTCAATACGGTAAATATTTGTTTTCCGGTTGCTTTTCATTTTACCCAATTCATAAAAAGCTCCATATCCATTCGTTCGCAATTGTATGCCAAATATGCTTTGCTTTTGGTAGATCAATACACCCTCCTCTGCCTGGCGAACCATTTCATTTATTTTTTGGCGTTTAGCTTCCTTTTTTTCCCTTTTTTCTTCTCGTTTATCCTGAGCTAATGAGGACATTGCTATTGAGATAATCAGGATAATCAGGCTAAGTTTCTTCACTGTTCTAGAAGGTTTAAAGAGAAAAAGAAATCAACCTAAATCTATAATAAAAGATTCTTCCTCTCCTATAATTAATTTAATATGAAAATTTTTCCAGGAATTTATAAACGCACAGACAAAAAAAAATAAACATTTGACCGTATATCTGTATCTGTCATGGCTCCCGGTAATAACGTAAATTTAGGGCAAAAATTGAAATGACATCAACAGTTGTTTATAAAGGCGATTTGAGAACCATATGTACCCATCTGAAAAGTACCTCAGAATTTGAAACCGATGCACCAGTAGATAATAACGGAAAGGGAGCCAGATTCTCACCCACAGACCTCATGGCTACCAGCCTTGCTACCTGCATGCTTACTGTAATGGGCATTAAGGCCCGGTCTATGGGTTTTGATCTCCCCGATTTGAAAGTTGATGTTTTAAAAATTATGAAAGCTGATCCAAGAAGGGTGAGTGAAATAAAATTAACATTTCATATTCCTGTCAGCTTGAAAGAACTGGATGAAAAAACAAAAACAATATTGCAATATACCGCTAATACTTGCCCTGTTATGAAGAGCATTCATCCGGATATAAACGTTAACGTGGATTGGGGTGCATGGAAATGATTTAAAATTTTTGCTTACGTTTTTTCTTCACTGAACTTTTCGCCCTTATTAAGTTTTAAGAATATTATTTCCTATGCTGCAATCAAGGCATCTTCTTTTTGTACAATATTCATTTTTCAATTCAATTAAAGCCTGGGAATCCCATGCATTTTTATTTTCAACTTTTAATTGAACAAACCCTTTTGTGATGAGGTTCTTTTCAGCTCCTGCTTCTTCCAGGCATCGCAGCGCTTTATCCCGGTATTTATCTTCCTTAAGGTAACTACCATAAGCGAATAGCATGGGAGCTACCGTATTAATAATAATATTGTCAATCATTGACACCCCGGTTTTTTTTTCTTTAAAGATTGCTGATTCATCGAGCTGGTAATGATAATGCCAGTAATCATTTGCGGTTACTCTAAATAATTCTTTTATTTCCAAAGTTGATTGTGCTTCTTTTATTTTAGAAAAAAGATGCGCAGAAACATGAACTAACATGGCCAGTTCCGCAAGACGAATAGCCGGAAAGTTTTCAGGCCGCATCCGAAGAGTAAAGAGAGGTAGCTGAATAGGCTTCATGTCATATTTATTCTGAAAGAAATTATACTCCTTCTTTAAAAGCTTTGGATAGTGGCTTTCAAAATCCTCCTTCAGCAGACCGGCCTGGCCCAATAATAATGCCTCCAGTTGGTGGATTTGGCTTCTATGTTTTGATAAAACATGAAGAGGTATAGTGCGAGCCATCGCTTCAAAAGCATCCGCATTTACCTTCATCCCAAAATTTCTTGCCAGCAGCCACCAAAATGTTTCTTCCCAGTGATAATTATTTTGTTTAAGGTATTCTTCTACAATGCCAGATTTGCGAAGCAAACGTTCCGCCAGCAAACGTGTCTTCCAGCTTTGCCAGATAATTTCCGGAACAACCTGGATACTATTTTCGCAGGGGATAAAGGCCTCTGACTGCATCAGATCAGTATATTTCTGCAACAAAATTTTTGACACCCGCGATGAAAGTTCGAAAACAGGAACAGGTTCCTGGTTCCCATCATCCTCCCAAACCACATGCAGAATTACGTTGCTATAATTTTTATCATGCTGGTGTTTATGTTTGTACCAGTCTGAAGTTTTATTGTGTATTTCAATGGTGCCTGCCCATGTAGTTTTTCCGATTATGATTTTAGCATTTAAGAAATCAGGACCCTGGTTGTAATTAGGCTGGCCGGGAAAAATCACTTGTATTGTTTGTCCCCCGGATGTAAGGAGATGGCCTTTGTTAAAATACTGAAATTGCCAGATGAATTGTAATAACCGTTCGGTCATTTTTAAGAATTTGACTTAACGAATATCATTAATTATTACTTTATAGGGCAGGCAACTTAATGACCAGCCCATGAGTATCGGGTATTTCAATCCGCTATTATTTGCAGTTCCTTTACAACCCGGCTAACGGGTAATCCCATCACATTATAGAAATCACCATGGACGGCTTTAATACCCACTACCCCGATCCATTCTTGAATGGCATAAGCCCCTGCTTTGTCAAAGGGTTTATATTTATCAATATAAAATTCGATCTGGGCTGCGGACAGGTCATGGAAATAAACATCGGTTCGTTCAGCAAATGCAATTTCTTTATCTTCTTTACGAAGGATGACGCCGGTGATCACTGAATGTTTAACTCCCGAAAGATCACGTAAAATTTCCATAGCATGTAGCCGGGATTTTGGTTTGCCAATGATCCGGTCATTCAATACAACAATTGTA